>DASZPC010000304.1:0-4896 GCA_035550455.1 Chitinophagales bacterium
AATAATGTATTACTACGTACCGAAACTGTAAACCGCCTGAACAATACCAACACCAAAGCCGAACTGGTGGTTACTTACCCCGAAGCACTTTTTGAAAAGGTGGTAAAAGCCGAAGAACTACAACAACAAACCCTGCGCTTAAAGGTAAGCGAGAAACTGGATGTTGACTTTATGATTGAACTGTTGGTGGAATTTGAATTTGAACGGGTTGATTTTGTTTATGAACCGGGGCAGTTTTCAATACGGGGCGATATTATTGATATCTTCTCCTTTGGCAACGAATATCCCTACCGTGTTGAGTTGTTTGGGGAAGAAATAGAATCTATCCGCACCTTTGACCCGCTTACCCAGCTTTCGGTAAAAAAAATTGCCAGTGTAACTATTGTGCCAAACATACAAACCCATTTTGGCAATGAAAAAAAATCACCGGTATTCGATATTTTTCCGCCCAATACCCTGGTTTGGATAAAAGACGGCGCCTTGCTACTGGATATAATGGGGCTGGCCATGGAAAAGGCTAAAAAGGCACAACCTTTAATAAAAAAGAACCGGCTTGAATATCCCAACCACCCATTGCTGGAAGGCGAACCGGAAGATGTTTTTATTGGCACCGCCGACCTGCTTAAAAACCTGAGCCGTTTCAGGGTAATTGAATTTGGCAAGCAATCGTTTTTTAAAACCAATAACCGGATTGAATTTCAATCGCGGCCACAACCTTCGTTCAATAAAAATTTCGACCTGCTTATTAAAAACCTGCAGGAGAACACAGCACAGGGTTATCAGAACCTGGTATTCGCCGAAAACCCCAAACAAATTGAACGTTTCTATGCCATTTTTGAAGACCTGAAAGCTAAAGTGGAATGGACCCCCATTCATATTGGGCTGCACCAGGGCTTTATTGATGATGGCCTTAAACTTGCCTGCTATACCGACCACCAGGTATTTAACCGCTATCATAAATATAACCTGCGCCAGGGCTTTTCGCGCGATAAAGCCCTGCTGGTAAAAACCCTCAGGGAATTAAAACCCGGCGATTTTGTAACGCATATTGACCACGGCGTGGGGGTGTATTCAGGCCTTGAAAAAATTGAAGTGGGTGGCCAGTTACAAGAGGCCGTGCGCCTTATATATGCCGGAAACGACATTTTGTATGTGGGCATACAATCATTACACAAAATTTCGAAGTACGTAGGTAAAGAAGGCGAAGCGCCAAGGGTAAATAAACTGGGCACCGATACCTGGGCCAACCTGAAAAAGAAGACCAAGAAAAAGATAAAGGAAATAGCCTTTGACCTGATACAACTTTATGCCCGTCGGAAAGCATCAAAAGGGTTTCAGTTTGCCAAAGATTCATACCTGCAAACAGAGTTAGAGGCCTCTTTTATATATGAAGATACCCCCGACCAGGCGAAAGCCACTGAAGATGTAAAGCGTGATATGGAGGCACTTTCGCCTATGGACCGCCTGGTGTGCGGCGATGTTGGCTTTGGCAAAACCGAAGTAGCGGTACGTGCTGCTTTTAAAGCCGCCTGCGATAACAAACAAGTGGCTGTGCTGGTGCCCACCACCATCCTGGCATTGCAGCATTATAAATCGTTTAAAGAACGCCTGTCCGATTTCCCTGTTGAAGTAGATTACCTGAACAGGTTTAAAACGGGTAAGGAGAAAAAAGATACTTTAACCCGGCTACAGGAAGGCAAAACCAATATCATAATTGGCACCCATGGGCTGGTGGGTAAATCCGTTAAGTTTAAAGACCTTGGCCTGCTGGTTATTGACGAGGAGCAAAAGTTTGGCGTGGGCGTAAAGGAAACACTGAAAAACTTGCGGGCTAATATAGACTCGCTTACCTTAACTGCCACACCTATACCGCGTACTCTTCAGTTTAGTATGATGGGCGCGCGCGACCTTTCAATTATCAATACACCGCCACCCAACCGGCAACCTATAAGCACCGAAGTGCACACCCTTGACCCCGACATGATTAAAGAGGCCATTGAGTACGAGGTGTACCGGGGCGGACAGGTGTTTTTTGTACACAACCGGATTAAAGATATTGGCGAGGTAAAAACAATGCTCGAAAAAATTGTGCCCAACATAGATATTGGCGTGGCACACGGGCAAATGGAAGGGGCACACTTGGAAGAAGTGATTATGAAGTTTATTAACCGCGAGTTTGATGTACTGTTATGCACCAATATTATTGAAAGCGGTATTGATATACCCAATGCCAACACTATTATCATTAACAATGCCCACAATTTTGGTTTGAGCGATTTGCACCAGTTGCGGGGCCGTGTGGGCCGCAGCAACAAACATGCGTTTTGTTACCTGTTTGCCCCGCCTGCCAGCACCCTTACACAGGAAGCCCGTCAACGCCTTAAAACCATTGAGGAATTCAGCGAACTCGGCAGCGGTTTTAATATTGCCATGCGCGATATGGATATACGTGGCGCCGGTAACCTGCTGGGCGCTGAACAAAGCGGTTTTATTGCCGAAATAGGCTACGATGTTTACCATAAAATACTTGACGAGGCTATTCGCGAATTGAAAGAAACGGAATTTAAAGACCTATATAAAGAAGAACTGGAACGCGGCCAGCAGGATTATGTGCGCGATTGCGCCATTGAAACCGATCTTGAAATGCTGATACCCAGCGATTATGTTTCCAGCAATACCGAGCGTATGCAACTTTACCGCGACCTGAACGATTTAAGCGATGAAGAAAGCATTAAGCGCTTTGAAGAAGAACTGCATGACCGCTTTGGGCCTGTGCCACAACAGGTATTTGAATTATTCGATGCCATGCGTTTAAAATGGATAGCTACCAAACTGGGCATGGAGCAAATAATTCTAAAAGGCCGCACCCTGCGCTGCTATTTTATCCAGAACAAAGAATCTACTTTTTACTCCTCCTCTACTTTTAGCCATATACTACAATATGTGCAGCAACACCGCCAGGGCGTTTACCTGCGCGAAACCGAAAAGTTTTTGGTATTAAATTTCGAAGGCATTAAAAGTATGCAACAGGCCGAAACCAAACTGAAAGAACTGGCTGAACCAGGCCGGGGTATTAATGCCTGAGCGGCAATTTCTAAACAGATGGCGGCAATACACTAAATCCCATCTTATTCACTTCCTCCGGGTCGGGAAACCTACGCCTCCTGTTCGGTCTAACCAACTGGCTATCTGTTACTTATCTATCTGTATATAGTAGGCTTCCGTAACTCATTGATTATCAACAAATGTATAAAAATTTGATAACCGGCGATTCTTCAATACTTTATATACTATTGTTTATTACAATATTTGCTATAAACTACTGTATGTCAAATGGTTACTAATATATGTAAATAGTTTTTACTGCAATAATCTAACTATTTGACAGTCAATAACCTGTCTAATTTAGATAAATATAGATGCCCCATTGGCAATCAATTACTTAGGTTTTCTGGCATTTTTCCGGTTTCATCTTATTGGCTGGCCTTAAACTCATATCATTATGTCAAAGAACGCTGTTTACAGTACAGCCAAATATAATCCCGCCACCCGGCCTGATGCAACAAAAAAGCCGGTTATATTTTCACATAAAATGTGTAATTACACATACCCTATAAACATGCTACCGCCTTTTGCCGCAGGTACTCATCCGGTTAAAATGCCCGGAAGGTTAAAGACAATTATTTTTATCTCAGGTTAGGGCCCCATATAAACTCGTAAACAGTAAATATGCGGCTGTATACTTAAGCGTTACTATTCATTTTTTATTGAATACAACACATGAAAATCCCCGTTGAGCTAACATCTCATTCTTACATAATGGATGTACAATTTTTAACTGCGCATAGGCATAAATAAAATCTATTAGCTCATTGGCCCATCTATCGCCATTCCCGGGCGAATTTTTAGAATTTATAAATTCCGCAACAGCTAAAAGCGAGCGCTCGGCGTGGGGCATAATAACAACACGGCGCATTATTTTTGCTTACGGTTATGGGTAAGTTTATTTAAAATCCGCTTTTTAACAATTTCAATAGGTGTCCCTTTCCCTTGGCTTTGATCCAAATATTCAGTTAACTGCTCTTTTGTTAGTTTTCACTTTATTGGTAGTCCTATTTCTTCAGGCGTAATTGCAGGTTTCTGCAATTTCTTTTTGCCGCTCTTTGTCACTTTCACATACTTGAGTGTTTTTAAATGCTCAATTAAAGGGCGCGACTCTGCGGTTTCCTTTATTTCTAACAAATAGGTCATAAGTTCCTTTTGTACTTCAAAGTTAACAAAAACAAAGCAGTTGAATCTCCCGGAAAACAAAAGCCCCTCATCGCTGAAGGGCTTTTGTATTTGCATTATCTTATATCTAACGTCTTGTGTCTAATTAAGAACATCCCATGCTGTTCCCGCAGTTAATGCACTTGTAGCAGGTGCCGCTGCGGATGGTAATATTACCACACACATTACAAGGTGGGGCATCGCCCATCATTTCACCAGCCAGCTTGTTAAAGCCCTGCATAGAACCTTCGGCCAGCGATACCTTCTTTATTTCAATCTTCTTTACGGCTTCCTTTTTAGGGTTCTTGGCAGGCTCCTTCATTTCGGGGTGCTGCGAAGTGGTGCTTCTTTTATCAATAATTGGCTCGTCCGAAATATCGGTGGTAAGGTCTAAGGTATGTTGCGAACGCATGGCCAGCTCCGAAGGGGTTACATGCACAAGGTCGGTACGTTGCAGGTATTCAAATGCCAACAGGCGGAAAATATAATCAACAACCGATGAGGCATTTTTAATATTCGGGTGGTCAACCATCCCGCTTGGTTCAAAGCGGGTAAAGGTGAATTTGTTCACAAACTCTTCTAAAGGCACTCCGTATTGCAGGCCAATAGAAACCGAAATAGCAAAGC
>DASZPC010000305.1:0-12001 GCA_035550455.1 Chitinophagales bacterium
ACGTAATGCAGGCGTTCCAGTACTTTATAGTGGGTAACAGCATGCTTGCCTTTATCACCATCGGGGTACACTTCCATTTGCATCCGTTCGCGGCTGTCGCGGCCTATGTTGCCGGTTATGGTACCTGCGTCGTCTTTTACATCGCCCCATACCAGGGCCATGTATTTGCGCTTAATAGTGCGGTCGAAAAACTGTTTGGCCAAATGCGACAGGGCCTGTTCGTTTTTGGCCAGGATGATAAGGCCGCTGGTGCCTTTATCAAGCCGGTGTACTAATCCGGGGCGGTATTCGGCGCTTCCTTTGGGAAGGTTGGCAAAATGCCACATTACCGCATTAATTAAAGTGCCCCGGTGGTTGCCTAAACCGGGGTGGACTACTATATCTGCCGACTTATTGATAAGGATTATATCTTCATCTTCATATACTATATCAATAGGAATATCTTCCGGAACAAGGTCGTAGTTTTCGGCGTGTTTGGGGATGATTAAAAGGATTTCATCGCCCGGCCTTATTTTGTAGTTTGACTTTACCGGCTTGCCATTAACTATTACGCTATCGGTATCGGCGGCATTTTGGATTTTGGTGCGGCTAACATTGTTGCCTAAAAAAGTATGGATGAACTTATCAATCCGTACGGGAGCCTGGCCTTTATCAACGGTCAATTTTACCTGCTCAATCAGTTCATCGCCCTGTTCGCTGCCAATGCCACCGGGTTCGTCATCTTCAATCGTTATTTTCATGGCAGTAATAAAATTAAGAAAGCTATTGTAAGGTTAATCTACAATAGAACTCATGTGGTGTTTAAGGGCGGTAAGCACTTCAATTTCCATAGGGTCAAAACCCTGGCCAACAGCCAGGTAATAACTCAACCAATCACCCCAGTGGATTAAATAGAAATGTTTTTCAAAGGTATCGGCACCCTTGGCTTTTATTTCGTGCAGGCTGTTACCGGTTTTTTTGATAACGCCTTCGGTAAATTCAATGCGGTACGTATTGCGTTTGTATTCGTCATCGGCACGAAGTACAACTATTGCCAGGCTGGGATAATCCCTACGCCAGCCTACCAGTTCATTATGGTTTACCTCGGGGAAAACATTTACCCAGCTATGGCTTTTCGAATTTTCATTAAACTGTTGCTTAATGCGCACGGCCACACTATCGTATTTTTCGTCGGCGTAAACAATCATCACCTTGCCTTTTAAATCAGCCGCAAGCGCTTCAGCGCCTTTCATTATGTCGGCTTGTTCGGCTTGCAGCAGATTGGCTACCTTTTTATAAGCGGCTTTGAAGCTATCGCCAATTAAACCGAAATGGTTGAGCACATAAAACAAGCCCACTATTGAATAACCTAAACAGGCACGTGGCGGAAAACCAGAAGGGATAGTAATAAGGTCGAAATTATTTTTGACAGCAATATCGGCCAGTTTACCGCCCGAGGTAATGCAAATGGGGTTCCATTTGTTTTGGGCGGCCAGGTTGGCGCAGGTTACGGTTTCTTCCGTATTGCCGGAGTAGGAGCATAGGATGAGCAGCGTTGAGTTATCAATAAACGCAGGCAGTGTATAGCCTTTGTTTACCACCACAGGAACTTTCAACTCATCGCGGAGCAGTTCGGCCAGCAGGTTGCCGCCAATACCCGAACCACCCAGGCCCGATACCACAATGTTTTTAATGGGCGAAGTAAACTTTGTGTTAAACACGGCCTTTTCGCCGATTTCGAGGGCGGCGTTTATTTGTGCTGGAAAATCTTTTATTAACTGGTACATAAGCAAAAAATTAGAGAAGGCAAAGTAAAGAAAATGTTTTTAGTTAAGCGCGCGTTCAACGTTAAGAGATGGTAAAGCCGCACCGGTTGGCACATTATCAGCGCTTTAAAATGCGCCATTCTTTAGGGTAGTGGTTGTTCCACCGGCCCGGTATTAATTTCATCCAGCCTAAATAATGTCCCTCAAATTTGGCTAGGCGCCAGCCAATTGCTGCATTACTTAACGGGGGTGTTTCGCCGCGCAGGTAAGCAATCGCCTGTTCGTAATTAAGTTCTACTGAAGGCAAGCCTTTTTTCAGGTTGATGGAGAGCGCCAAATCTGCCGAGGGCAGAAAATCTTTGCCTTTGTATTCGCCCAACAATAAACCTGCGTTCCTTATATACAGACTGCGTTCCAATACCGGCAGCGCTTCAGCAACCTGTGGGGGTAAGGCAAAGTGCCTGTCGTTTTTTACATAAGGTTTAAACCCGGCAGCATCTTCAAGATAATGGGCACTTGGTTCATCGCCTCTTAATTTCCACGAATTTGAGAAACCATAATTTGGCTCAAAACCTCCGCCATCTTTCTGCAAAACGGAAATGAAAAAGCCTTCGCCTTCTACTTTGTGCGGGTAGCACTGGAAACCATGGATGATTTTTTCGATGCCCGGAAATTTTTCAGTAAGCCCCAAATCAATAATTGTAAAGCCTGATTGTAACAAAGCAGCCACGTTGCCATCGTTTTCATCGGGTTCGTATGTGCAGGTGCTATAAATCAAAAAGCCGCCGGGTTTTAAGCAGGTAGCAGCATATTGCAGTATGTTTTTTTGCCGGGCGGCGCACATGGCCACATTGGCCTCACTCCATTCTGTAACAGCATCTTTATCTTTCCTGAAAAGGCCCTCGCCGCTGCAAGGGGCATCGGTTAATATTATATCGAAGTAGTTTTGAAAGGGGGCAAAATCTTCAGGTTTGTTTTGGGTGATAATACAGTTTCCATAACCCCACTTAATAATGTTTTCCTGCAAAATGCGGTTGCGGTTGGGTATAATTTCGTTGCTTACCAAAAGGCTTTGGTTATTCATTAACGAAAGCAGGTGGGTTGATTTTCCGCCGGGGGCGGCACAAAGGTCGAGCACCCGTACCGTTTTATTTCCGGGGTTTATTTTTTGCCATGCCTGTTCAATCAGCATCGAACTGGCCTCTTGTACATAATAAGTACCGGCATGAAAAAGAGGATCGAAAGTAAAAGATGGGCGTTCGGTTAAATACCTTCCGGTTTTGCACCATGGCACTCTTTCTTCCTCCTCAAATTTAGGTATTGGCTTTAAGGGATTGAGGCGGATTGAAACCGGGGCGGGTGTATCAAGGCTTTGCTGAAAAGCCGAGTAATGGCTACCCAGCAGGGTTTTCATGCGACTAACAAAAGCTTCGGGAAGGTTCAAATTGTTCATTCTTCAATAGTGGTTAATTCTTCTTCCACCACCACCCGGTTATTCAGTTTTTGATAAATGAAATTAAGGGCCACGCCGCCAATTACCAGGGCAATGCCTGCCAGCGCAATAATACCATATTGCTCGCTGAAGAAAAGAAACCCAAGTATTAGGGCATATATAATGCCGAGGTAGTTCATTATGGTGGCATCGGCTATTTTTTCGGTTTGCAGGGCTTTGGTAAGGTACACCTGCCCTGCCTGGGTGGAAATGCCAGTAAGCCCGAGATAAACCCAGTCCATACCCTGCGGCATTTTCCAGTTGAAGATGGAGAATAACAGCCCCACTACGATACCTACAAACTGAAAGTGGAGTACTATTACCATAGCAGGTTCTTTTTGTTTAAGGCTGCGCACCATGTTGTAAGCAAAACCGGAGGCAATAGCGGAGCCAATACCAATAAGCAGCATGGTTATTGATATACGGTTATCGAAACCTTTTATCACCAATACGCCGCTGAATGAAATAGCAAAAAATAACCATTGAAGTGGCTTAACTGCTTCGCCCAGCAGAAAAATGGCAATGATGGTGGTGAAAACAGGGGACAGGTACTGAATGGTTACGGCTGTTCCCAATGGCATATTTTGCAGGGTGAGGAAAAAGGCATAGAGCGAAATGGTGCCAAAAATGCCACGTGCCAGCAATAAACCCCGATGGCTGCCTTTCCAGTTTAGTTTTTGCCTGTATATAACCAGCAGGCACAGCAGCATAGAAACCGCGCAACGAAAGAAGACCACCTCCATAGGGGGAATAGTAGAAATTTTTTTGATAAACAAGTTCATAAATGCAAAGCTGAATGTGCTAAGCAGCATATACTTTATGCCCGGACGAAGAGTTTTGGCTGGTGTATTCAAGTTCGGGTAAAATAAAGGAGTTTTAATGTTAATGTAGAAACTGTCTAAACAAACTTTGTTCATTAATACCCTAACGGCAAGCAAGTGATAGTTTTTAATGCAACCTGTTTTTGTATTATTTCATCCAACTAATGGTGCAAAACATTGTGGAATTTTTTTGGACGAAACACATTTGTTTTGTCCATATTTGAAGATGTAAGTTGATTGTTGGAACACACGTCCCCTTTTTTGCTTTCAGAATGTGGCATTGAGACTGAGTTTTTAATTAAAAAATATTGAAGGGTTATAGCTTTAGCAACCATGATATGGTTAACCGCTTTGAACATAAACAGAGGCTATTATTTAAAAGCATGAAGAAAATTTTACCCCAGGTTTTTACCATACTGCTTATCCTTTTATTGGGAACAAATGCAGTTTGGGCATCGCACGTAATGGGTGTTGACCTTACCTACGAATGTATAGCCCCGGGGCAATATAAGCTTCACTTACAGCTTTTCAGGGATTGCAACGGTATAGTTCCGGCCAGCACAGCTACTGTAAATTATTCGTCACAACAATGTGGTGTAAACCGAAGTGTTACTTTAAACCAGGTGGGGCCACCCATAGATATTACCCCGGTTTGCCAGCAAAACGGTAATACGGCTTGTGGAGGAGGTGGAGCTTATGGGGTACAAAAATATGTTTATGAGGGCATAATAAACCTACCAGTAGGTTGTGGTAACGATTGGGTGCTTTCGTGGAACCTGTGTTGCCGGAATGCCGCTATTACAGACGTATCATCGGCGGACAATGAGAACATATACATAGCCGATTGCCTTGATAATACGGTTTCGCCTTGTGTAAACTCACCTGTATTCCTCAATAACCCCATTCCATTTTTTTGTGTAGGTCAGGCCATTAACTATAACCACGGCGTGGTAGATGTTGATGGCGATAGTATAACTTTTGAAAACACCTGTTCTCTGGACGGACCCGGTTCGCCGGTAACCTATTCACCGCCGTATAATTGTAACCAGCCTTTTTCGACGGCGCCTGGTGGTGCGTTTAGCGTAAACCCTGTGAATGGCAATATTAACTTTACCCCCAATCAACAGCAGATTGGTGTAACCGCCGTAAGGGTGAATGCCTACCGTGACGGGCACCTTGTTGGATGTGTGGTGCGCGATATGCAGTTTACTATAATACCCTGTAATAACACCCCACCTACTGCAACAGGCATTAATGGCAGCAATAACTTTGTGATTACTATCCCCTCATGCTCCGATACATGCTTTCAAATTACCACTGCTGACCCTGACAACGGCGATAATGTTACCGTTACATGGAACAGCGGGATTACGGGGGCTACTTTTACTTCTTCCGGTACCAGCCGGCCTACGGGCACATTTTGCTGGAGCCCTACCTCGGGCGATGTGGGTTCGTACTACTTTACAGTTACTGTACAGGATAACCACTGCCCTATTATTGGCACAAATACCTATAGTTACCAGGTTAATGTAGTGCCCAGTAGCGACCCGCCGGTTACCGCCTGGCCCGATACCACAGTGTGCCCGGGGCAATCGGTAGTGCTTCATTCGGGTGTTACTGGTGGAACGCCCACTGGCTACCACTGGAGCGACGGCACGAACAGTTGGAATACGCAAAATATTACGGTTAACCCGGCCTCCACTACCCAATATACAGTAACCGCTTACTATGCCAGTGGTTGCCAAAAAACCGCAACCGTTGTTGTAACACGGGCTGCTGCGCCTAATGTGAGCATTTATCCCGGCTCGGTAACACTTTGCTCGGCAGGTTCGGTTACTTTAAATGTGAATACTTCAGCTACCAACCCCACTTATCATTGGACCCCTACTACAGGGTTGAGTTGTACCAACTGCCCTAACCCGGTAGCCACACCAACCGGAACAACGAACTATTGTGTATCTGTTACCGATGGTAACGGATGCCCCAGCAATACGGTGTGTTCTACCATTAATTTAAGCTCGCCGCCACCGCCCCAGGTATGCTCGGCTATATATGCTACTGTAAACGGTACGGGCAATGGCACCCAGGCCAGCCCCACGAACCTTGCCGGCGCATTGGCGCTTGCCCAATGCAATAACGGATGGATAAAACTGGCAACCGGTACTTATACTATTGATAACCCGATTACAAATATTACCAGCTATACCACTATTGAAGGAGGGTATGATCCTGCTACATGGACCAAGAGTAGTTTGGCGGGCGCTACTAAAATATACAGGAGCAATTTGAACCCTGAAGGCCCTGCAAATGCACAGCGGATAGTGGCTATTTATTTAACCTCTATTAATTATTTCAGGTTCCAGGATATAACAATTCAAACACAAGATTGCCCGGCTTCAACTACCGGGGCGGGCATGAGCAATTATGCTATTTACATGGCTAATTGCGCTAACTATGATTTTGTGCGTTGCCAGATAATAACGGGTAATGGCGGCAGTGGCCTGGCGGGCCAGGCTGGCACCTCTGGCACAGGAGGCGCAGGGGGGACTAACGGCAGCAATGGGGATATTGATAATACGCCGGTAAACGCACCGGGCGGTGGTGGTGGAAATGGTGGTGGCGTTTCGCCGGGTAGCGGTAGTTCTGGTGGGGCTAACAATGGAAGTGGAACGGCAGGAACATCCTCGGGCGATGCCCGTTCGGGCGGCGGCGGCGGCGGCGGCGGCGCAGGTGGCGATGATAGCCATAACGGGGGCAATGGCGGTACCGGTGGTGGGGTAAATGGAACAGGCAGTTCTCCGGGTGGTACCGGAGGTGCTGTTGGCAGTGGCGTTTTTAGTGGCACCGGTTCATCAGGCGCTAATGGTTCGGCAGGCACTAATGGTGTTGCAGGAACAGCAGGAATGGCAGGCGTAGCAGGAAGTACTTTAACCGGATTTTTTGTGCCCGGCTTACAAGGTGGTATTGGTGGCGATGGTGCGGGCGGCTATGGCGGTGGTGGCGGTGGCGGTGGCGGTGGCCAGAACTGTACTTTTTGTACAGATGGTAACGGCGATGGCGGCGGCGGCGGCGGCGGCGGTGGCCAGGGCGGTACCGGCGGCACTGGCGGATATGGTGGCGGTGGTGTTTTTTGTGTATATGGTTTTAATAACGGCGCCAGTGGTAATTTTACCGATTGCGATTTCTTTTTGGGAACTGCCGGGCTTGGCGGGGCCGGTGGTACTGGTGGATTTGGCGGGGCCGGTGGGGTAGGTGGAGTAGGTTCAACTTATGGCACCAGCGAGGTTGGCGGCGGCGGCAATGGCGGCAATGGCGGCAACGGTGGAGCTGGCGGCAACGGTGGGGCTGGTTCGGCCGGCACAGCCGTGTTGTATTACCAGGACGGAGGCACAGCGCCTGCTACACAGAGTTATGCTTTTAACCTGGCTGCACAGCCGGTAATTAATGTAACCAATGTTAATTGTACCAACCATAACGTAACCTTTTCATCGGCTGCTTCAAACAGTTGGGATTTTGATGTGGTTTCCACTCCACAAACGGGCAATGGCGCCAGTGTAAATACTATGTATACTACCAATGGCAGAAAAAATATTACTTATGGCAGCGATGTATATACAGGTTTCTATAATGTTCCTATTAATGCCGCCACTTACGTTCCGCAGATACAAACTTCAGCCCATCAGTACGACCTTGATACCTTTATTGTGTGCCAGGGCGAAAATGCCAGTTTTACTGCTGTAATTACCAGCGCCGATAGTTTTTCGTGGAACTTTGGTGGTGCTGTAAACCCCAATACTTATTTAGGAACCAATTACCAGAACTTACAGAACATAACATTTAATACACCGGGCATTTTTCCTATTGTGGTGAAAATAAGTACTACCTGCTGTGGTTGGTCTTTGCCCGATACAATATATATAATAGTAGACCCGTATCCTAACCCGGCTATTACAGGGTTTACCTCATTTTGTGAGGGAGATTCGACCACCCTTACGGCCAGTGGGGCGGCTGAATATTACTGGAATCCCCCCACCGGGTTAAATACAGCTATAGGGCCGGTGGTAATTGCAAGCCCGCATACCACCACCACTTATGCATTGTTTACATTCAGTCAGCATCATTATTGCCCGGTTGATACTTCTGTAACTGTTAGCATAACCAACCCCCCAACGCTTAGTTTTACTACTAACCCGGCAACCTGTGGAGGTAATGGTTCAATTACGGTTAACCCCACCCCTGCGGGTAGTTATGCATACCAATGGAGCGGCCCGGGTAATCAAATCACTCAAACTGCCAGTAGTTTACCAAGCGGTTCATATAGCGTTACAGTTACCAGTTTAACCTCTAACTGTTCGGCTACTTCAGGGGCGGGGTTAAGTTCAGGTAGTGGCATACAGGCCTACATTGATAGTGCCGAAGATATAGCCTGCCCCGGCCTGTGCGATGGCACAGCACGTGTAAGGGCCATACTTGCCTCGGGTAACTATAGTTACCATTGGAACAATGGGGCAAGTACCGCTTTGATAAGTAACCTTTGTGTGGGCACATACACAGTTACTGCCACTGATGTGCCAAGTGGGTGTACCGCTACTGCCACTGTTGATATCAGCGCCCCGCAGCCTATTGTAATGCACCTGCTGGATTCTGTAAACTCAAGATGTTCTAATACTAATAATGGTTCCGCCTATGTGGATGCATCGGGCGGTACGGGCAGTTTTCAATTTATGTGGAGCGACCCTGCTCATCAAACTACCAGGCTTGCATCGAACCTTAGCCCCGGCACATACACGGTAACCTGTATAGATGAAAACGGCTGTACCGGCTCAACAAGTGTAAATATTTCATCGCCTCAGCCTATAATAGCTGATACCGTAAACGTAGTTGATGTATTGTGCCATGGAGGCAGCGATGGCGCCATCAGCGTAACAGTAACCGGTGGTGTTCCACCGTATACTTATTCGTGGCCGCAAGTAAGCGGTGTTACCGATTCCACCCCTGTTAGCTTGACCGCCGGAAGCTACACGGTTTATATTACCGATGACAGCCTTTGCCTTGATACACTGGCAAACATACCGGTGAACGAACCTTTATTACTAACGGCTACCGTAACCACAGATAGTGTGAAATGCCACGGGCAAAGCAACGCCCGGGCAGTGATTAATGCCAGTGGTGGCACAACTGCGTATCAATATTCCATTGATGGGGTTAATTTCCAGGCATCGAATACTTTTACCGGGCTGGCGGCTGGAAATTACACGGCTACCGTGCGCGATGCCCACCAATGTTCAGCCACGGCAACATTTACTATTTATGAGCCGGCCGTACTAAGTACAACGCTTACAGGAACTACCGATGTGCAGTGCTTTGGCGGTAATGATGGTACAGCCATGATTAGTATAAGCGGCGGCACAGCGCTTTATACAGCCAGCGATGGCACACAAAGCATTACTGTTGCGCCGTACACATTTACCGGATTAGTAGCCGGCAACTATACACTAAGCGTTACAGATGCTAACGGATGTACTGCAACAACAAGTGCTACCATTAGTGAACCAACGCAATTGATTTTGACCCAAACCGGAGTTACCCCTGTAACCTGTTTTAACGGACATGATGGCGGACTTGCCGTAAGTGCAGCCGGTGGTGTAACACCATATGGATATGCTTTAGATGGTGGATGGCCACAAGCAAGTGGTACGTTTACTGGTACAAATGGCGGATTACACATAGTAAGCGTTACCGATGCACACCAGTGTGTTGATACCCTGCACATAGATGTTCCGCAACCTGTACAAAGCACTTTTATTGATACAGTGGTTGTAAATGTTTTGTGTTTTGGTGGGAATAACGGCTCGGTTACTTTGAATGTTACAGGCACTGCCGGGCCATGGACTTATGCATGGAGTGTTCCCGGAAATACAAATGCAATTACCGGTTTAACCGCCGGTACCTACTATGCTACCGTAACCGATGCCATAGGTTGTACAACGCTCGATACCAATTATGTAAGCCAGCCAGCTTTACTGGTAATTGGCGATAGCATTGCGAATGTTAGCTGTTTTAACGGTTCAGATGGTTGTATAACTATTACTGCAACCGGTGGAACCCCTGCCTATAGTTATTACTGGAGTGCAGGCGGCAGCAGCAGTGCCCAAAACTGCCAAATACCGCAAGGGGTGTATAATGTTACAGTTACAGATGCCAACGGCTGCTCGGAGAATATTCAGAATATGAATGTGAGCCAGCCTACGCTGCTGACGGTAAGCCCAACATTTACCAATATATCATGTCCGGGCTTTAGCGATGGTACAATAACCGCTAATGCTGCCGGTGGAACACCAACTTACAATTATAACTGGAACCCTTCTGCGGCCAATGCCGGTATAGATATTGGCCTGCCAAAAGGTACTTATGGATTGACCGTTACCGATGCACATAATTGTACTGTTACAGCAACCGAAACCCTTATTGATTTGCCGGGCATTGAAATAAGCGCTGTAACCCATAACGTACTTTGTGTGCCCTTGCAAAACGGTTTTGTTGAGCTCACAGTTCAAACGAACAACCCACCGGCATCGTTTGTATGGAGCAATGGTTCGCGCAGCCGGAGTATTTACGCCATAGCTGCAGGTACCTATGCGGTTACCATTACCGATGCCAACAATTGTGTAAAGGATACTTCGTTTGTTATTCAAAACGATTCTTCTTTCTCCATTTTGGCGCTGCCACATGACACTACCATAAATTTAGGCAGCATAGTAAATATTGCCGCAGTGCCTGATGGCGGCAATATTGCCAGCATTTATTGGTCGCCACAGGATGAAATGGATTGCAGTAATTGCATAGCCCCGAACGTATCGCCTGTTCAAACCATAACTTACACTGCTTATGCCACCTCCGATTCGGGGTGTACCGCTAAAGATGAATTGTTTATTACCGTAATACCTATTTACCAGATATATATACCAGATGCGTTTACGCCTAATGGCGATGGTAATAATGATTTCTTCAGTGTATACGGGCATAAAGAAGACTGGAAGCAATTTGAAGTGCAGATATTTGACCGCTGGGGCGAAAAGGTATACCAGAGCAATGACATGAATTTTGCCTGGGATGGAAGTTACAAAGGGAAAGACCTACCACCCGCAGTATATGTTTACCAGGTACATTTAACATACCTGGATAACCATACCGATAAACTATACAAGGGTAGTGTAACCCTGATACGATAAATAAAGGCCCCGGCCTTTCTTCTCTAGCGCGCCGGGCTTTTAGCCTGAGCGCGTTTTTTTTGCAGAACATTCGGGTTTGCAGTTGTGCGCTGCTTAGTTTACATTTGTTAGTGGTGAAAGGGTTTATAGCCATACTAATTGTTGCCGGAATTATAGGGCAAAGTGCTGTGAATGTGGGCATTTCCATATACTATCACCTCGATCAAAAATATATAGCCCAGCAACTTTGTGTTAACCGTAACAACCCACAACTGCATTGTAACGGGCATTGTTACCTGGTTAAACAACTGAAAAAAGCTGAGCAAAGTGAGAAGCAATCGGCACAGTTTATAAAAGAAAGAGAGGGTATTATAGGTAACATTAACCAATCCCTTGGCATTACTCATTTTGCCTTTTATAAAATTGCTTTACTACCCGGCTATAAAAGCAGCCTTTACCCAAGTGCTTATCCCGGCATTCTTATTAAACCCCCTGCTGCCTGAACAGTCTTTTTATCAGGGTTTTTTATTGCGTTTAAACAGATAAGTTATTTAGAAACGGAGTGATAATTTATTGTCCGTAGTTTTATGCGCATAAGTATTGCCCTACAGCCCGCCGCTGTGTAAGTGGCGCCGGAAGCCACCTATAGGTGTGCCTTACCGGAAGATTATGGTTTACCTGAAATTTTTAGAAAAAGCAAAACATTAAAACATGAAGAGCAGAAATAACTTA
>DASZPC010000306.1:0-6056 GCA_035550455.1 Chitinophagales bacterium
TCCGGCCTCCGCGTTCTTGAAACACAGGGGGCTATTGGCCTGCCCCACATACCGGAATATGCCACCAACAACGGCCACTTGTTTTTTATCCTTTGCCAAAACATAGAGGTGCGCACGCATTTAATTAATTATCTGAACGGCCAGGGCATTAACGCGGTATTCCATTACCTGCCCCTGCACAAAAGCCCCTATTATGCGGCAAAGCATGGCGGGCGCGGGTTGCCCAACACCGATAAGTTTGCCGACACCCTTTTACGCCTGCCCTTGTTTTACACACTTACCGATAGCGAACAGCAGTATATTATCGAAAACGTACTGGCCTTTTTCAGGCAATAGCCATAACCCGGGCATTCGCGGTTTAATGCTGCACAAAAAGGTTCATGGGCGTTTGTGCAATATTCTTAAACCCCAAACCGTTAAATTTTATAACCCTTAAAAGCTACATGCATGAGTAAACCGTTACCCCTCATGGCTGTCCTTTTGCTGTTTGCAGCCTGCAACAACCAGCCCCACCCGCAAAAACCTGAACCCGATACGGTTATTAAAGATACGGTTGCGCTCAACATAATGCGCCCGTTTTACGAAAAACCACAGGCCGAAAAAATTTATGTACGGATTAAAACCAAAGATGACGGCCACCCCTGCCAGCGCAATAGTATCATAAAGGGGCTTTTAGCCGCTATGGCCCCACCGCCCCAGCACTTTATAGTTAATCCCTCCCGCCCTGCCGAAATATGTGGCGCACAGGGTACAAAATTGTTATTGCCTCCACATTGTTTTGTAAACAAAGCAGGTGCCGGTGTAAACGATTCGGTAATTGTTGAAATGCGCGAATGCTTTAACACTGCCGATATGCTTGCCAACAACCTTACCGCCATGGTTAATGGCCACGCTATGCAAAGTAAAGGCATGGTTTTTATAAAAGCCACCGCCCACGGGCAGGAACTGCAACTTAAAAGCAACAAAGCAATAAGCATACAGTTTCCGTTTAATAACCCTGCCCGCAATGGCTACCAGTTATATTATGCCCGGGCAGATACCGGTGGTGGTTTAACTTGGGCATATCCGGCAACAGCTCAACCGGCGGTGGCTAATACTATAACCGGCAAGCCTTTCAGCCGACCCGGCTTTTCTTTTCATGGTTTAGAGTTAAAAGATTACCTGGCACAGGCCTTAATCTATCCCGATGAAGCACGGCGCAATGAACTTTCCGCCAGGGTTGATGTAAGCTTTTTTGTAAACGATAAAGGCCTTATTACCGGCATTACCACCGGCGAGGCATACAAGGTTTTCAGGAGCAACATAACCGAAGTGCTGCAAAACATGCCTGCCTGGCAACCAGCAACCTATATGGGTAAACCGGTTTCGGCTATTGTGCATGTGGTGGTTGACTATAACATTAGGCGCAATAACCAGGTTGTAATTGAGCCCGACCCCGAACAGGTGGCGCTGGTAGATAACACCACCGGCGATTACCTGGTTTACAATGGCAGCGAAACACAAAAAATACATTTGCAAAGCACTTGTGCCGTAATCGGGCAGCTGGGCTGGTACAGCTTTCAGCGCAGGCTGCCCAATGCCGGGCCTGTAGCCGATGTAATTGTGCCCGATGATGCCGGTACCGATGTAAAACTGGTTTTGGCAAATGGCAATACGGTGGTTTCCGGCGATAACTGCCTGGGGTATTCGCGGTTCCGCACCCTGCCTGTAAATACGCATGTATTAATAGTGGCCACCAGGGCTGAGGCGGGTAAATCGTATTACGCCATTCAGCCCTTACAGTTAAAAGAACAAAACATTGTAGCGTTGGTATGGCACAGGGCTGATAAGGAACACATTGAACAGCGCCTAAAACATTTACACGTTTAAACTTATTCGTTGCTTAGCGGTTATACTCCCAGCCGATAAAATACCCCGGGCTTTTATATTTTCAGGTTGCGGTAATTATGAAAAGGGCTAAGCCTGTTATTTTTTTCCTGCTCGCTGCTTTCTGGCTTGGCGCCAGCGGCGGGGGCTTTACCATTAATGGGAATATTAAAGGTATTGGCAATACCTGGGTATATTTTAATTATTTGCCCGATTCGGGCACAAGCACCGTTACCGATTCGGTTTTAGCCAACAACAGCAAGTTTATTTTTACGGGTTTTATCAATGCACCGTCACTGGGCATTTTGTATACTAATAAACCCGAAGTGGAAGATTATTTCTTCTTTGCGCCTGGCGTTACCACCGTTCGGGGCGATACCGCCCATGCTGACATATTAATTGCAAACGGCAGCGAAGAAACCCAACTGTTTAATACATACCGGCAAAAAGCGGGGGCCTTTGAACAAACCTGCGATTCAGCATTGCTTTATATCGAAGGTAAAAAACCGGTGAATGATTCAGCGATGCGCCAGCATTACAGCGATATGTATTTTGCGGCCATTGCCGATGAAGATGATTTTACCGAAGGCTTTGTCACTGCCCATCCCAATAATTATATAAGCGCTTACCTGGCATCGTACCGCTTTGCCGATGAGCAAAAAATAAGCAAAGGCATTGCCCTCCTGCAAAAGCTTTCACCGGCAATCCGGCAATCAAAATATGCTGTACAGTTAAAAGCACGTTACAAAACGCTTATGGCCCTGGCCACTAATGTAACTGCCCCCGGCTTTGCCCTGCCCGATAGCACCGGCAAAACTATAAGCCTTGGGGCGTACAAAGGCAAATATGTTTTAGTTGACTTCTGGGCCTCGTGGTGTTACCCTTGCCGTCGCGAAAACCCAGGTATAGTGGCCGTCTATAAAAAGTATCATAACAAAGGCTTTGAAATACTGGGGGTTTCTATGGATGAAAACCGCGAAAGGTGGCTTGCTGCTATTTACAAAGACAATCTTAACTGGAACCAGGTTTGCGATTTTAAGGGTTGGGACGGCCCCGTGCCCCAGTTATTTGCGGTTAACGGCATACCAGCTAATTTTTTGATTGGCCCCGATGGCAAAATAATTGCTAAAGATTTATTGGGCGCTGGCCTTGAATACAAGCTGCAAACACTATTTGGCGGAAAGTAATGGGGCCGGAGCTTCCCCGGTGTTGTTTTCTGCCACCTCGCCCTCTTGTGCAATAGTAGCAGCACTACGGCGCTTAATTTTATAATAGGTTTTGCCGGGAAAAGATATCGTTTCGCTTATAGCGTAGTTTTTCTTTATATAGTCGCCTATGTCAATCAGGTTTGCACTTAAGTCATAACCACCAAAGGAATAGGCAAGCTTTTCCGGGCACGAAAAACACACACTGTCAATTACAATTTCATAACCGGGCTTACTGTAACTGGTAAATATTGAATCATATTCGTAAACCAGGTGCTTGTTCCCTGGTTCCAAAAAAGCCATTTTTTCAGTGGGTAGCAGTGCATAATTTATTTCATTGCCGGGGGCAAGGTACCTCCCCCATTGAAAAAACCGGTTGCCAAGCGCAATAACAAATAATGTTTTTTTAACACTTCTAACCCGGTCAAAAATGGCCTGCACCCTTTCTATTCGCTCGTCATCTACCCTAAATTGGTAAAAGTTAGTGTAATAAACCGTAATTCGCAATATTGCCAAAATGGGTATAATGCACATAGCCAGCCTGAAAAAAGGCCCGATCCTTTTAATTTGCACAATGGAAAGGAACACAAAAGAAACAGCCACTACCAGGATGAACATTGGTTGAATAATAAATTGAGGGTCATACCCTTGGTCGTATGAGGCCATAAGGCTTCCAAAAACATATAGCACCAGCAAAACACTAAAAACCTTTAAATGAAACCCCTTGTTGCGTAAAATCGCAATTGCTGCATAAACGAGAATGGCTATTGTTAGTAGGGCAAAAAAATGATATTGATAAAGATGAAGCCCCCTTTGCTCAGCCCCCACCGCACTACCTAAAATCAATCTTGGGTTTTTTATAACTAATGCCGGGGCAAGGAACGAAACACTATTTACCAGTTCTACCAACATTTTGTCTGCCGACCAACCGGTCCACAATGTATTTACACCCTTCCCCGGAAAAATAATATCGGCCAAGGTGGTATTTATTTCGTTGGCAACAATATTAAGAACAAGCAATACCACTAATATATAAACAGCCGCCGCTTTTTGTTTAAATACTACCGGGGCTTCAGTAATCAAAATACCCAGGCCAATAGCAGGCGCCAGTGGCAGGGCTATGGTCCAGTGCAATAAAAGCGCTGCTGCATATAATGTTCCCGATTTAACGAGGAGAAAAAAATCGTCCGGCCTTTTTAAATATTTGAAAAAGAAATAAAGGCTCCATATACTACAGCTATAGGCAGGAATTATATCGTTACACGAAGTACACATGCCCAGAAAAAACCCACAAGACGCCTGAAAAACAGCTGTTAAAACGGCCACTGTGCGGTTTCCGTGCAATAGCATAATAATGTAATAAACCGCAACTATAGCCAGGGCGCCAAAAAACGCATTCTCAATTGCCAGTTGCAGGTGCATTTGTCCCGGGCTGAGATGCAAGACCTCCCAAATAAACGAGTTTAAAGGATAATACAACGCATTGGCACAAATCGGCCCGGTTACAACGCGGCCGTCTTTTATAAAACGCAATAAGCTGCACGACCGGCCAATACCATCATCGTTTATCAGCACGGTAGCCCGGCAGTAAAAAATAAGCGTCAAAAAAAACGAAAGAGACCCTGCAAATAACAAAAGTGCAGGGGCTTTGCCCTGTAAATACTTTTTCAAATGTTGTTTAACAGTTAAAGAGAACTATAGTCGCAACCCAATGCCCATAATTAGCTATTTTTCTTCTCATCCCAAACTTTCGCAATATGAATATTTTACAGGAACGTGTTTAATTGTCTTGTTTTCAATTCGCTGCCCAATCTAAATGCCCGTTATTGATAACAGGATAGGCCGGAAAATTAATTTTTACCTTTAGTGCTAATGAAGCCCTTCAAAAAAATTGCTTCCGTACTGGGTGGTGTAATTATTGGCTTACTTATAGCCGAGGTAGTATTACGCATGAGCGGTTACTACAGAACATACATGGAAAAACGTACCGGAGAGTTTTATGACCTGCGGGATTACGACCACAGCAATGTTTATGGGCGATTAACGCCCAATATTGACTTTTACATTACCGCGCCCGAATACAATTATTTCCATCACTCAAACAGTATGGGTTTCGACGATAAGGAGTTTAACAAACGTACCGATAGCAGCGAAATTAGGATACTATGCCTCGGCGATTCGTTTACCGAAGGCGATGGCGCTCCCACCGACTCCACGTACCCTAAACAGCTACAGGATATATTACGGGCAAATCTACCAGGCAAAAAAATAACTGTTTTTAATGGCGGCATCCGGGGCAGCGACCCCGTATTTAACACCAAATGCTATCTCGGCCTCTTGAAAAACACAGTCGACCCCGACATAATCGTACAAACCATCAGCTCTCAGGACCTTACTGAAGATATGATTGTAAGAGGGGGTTTTGAGCGGTTTAAAAACGACTCTACCGTTCAGTTTAACGACCGGTTGTTCAAATGGACAAAACTATATCAGTATGTTTTCCTTTCCAGGCTCATATTCAAGGTAATGGGCTATAACGATCTCTTTATTAACACGGCGGTGCTTAACCAACAAAAACCGGTTACCATAAAAGCATTAAAGCAGATACAGGACGTTTACAAAAACACACTAGCCGATGGCCGCTTTGTAATCTTTATGTTCGAACCCGGCTTACCCGAAATTCAGAATCAAAAATGGGGAGACTACTCCCAATCTATTATCGATAGTATTATACCCGGTATGGGAAAGCTTGATTATTTTGATTATGGTTATTGGCTTATCCATTGCAGTAATGTTAAGCAGGAAGATTTACCCACATTGTTTTGGAAAAAAGACGGCCACCATAATTCAAAAGGCTATCATGTAATGGCCACCAGTGTTGCTAATTATTTGCTACCTTTGATTCAATCAGGTAAGTTTCATAATTTGTGCTTAAATAATGTGGAGCAGGGTAAAAAATCTTTTTAAATCCGAATCAGATCAACC
>DASZPC010000307.1:0-3760 GCA_035550455.1 Chitinophagales bacterium
TAGAGCAAAATAGAAGCAAAATAGACAGTTTAGAAATACTAATGGCAAGTGGGTTAAAAAGCCTTAAACAGGTCCCTGCGTACCGGGCTTCTTCAGTGCGTAAAAAATGAGCACAGGCCTTTTCGTTTTTACTTCGTTCCGAAAGGCAGTTAAATATTTGAGGTTTTATTGGCGGAAAGAGAGGGATTCGAATGCTGACGTTTTAGTCAGCACCGAGACAAGCTTTGCTTCGTCTCGGCCCTCGGCTAAATTGCCTGACATTAAATTTATCTTGCGGAAAGAGAGGGATTCGAACCCTCGGTACCCTTGCGGGCACAACGGTTTTCGAGACCGTCCCATTCGACCGCTCTGGCATCTTTCCGTTTAGTTTGGCTTGAACAGTAATTGGGGCTGCGAATGTATTTATTTTAACCGAAAAATGGCTATAGCGCCCTGCCTTCTCCAAAATTTGTAGGTTTCTTGTAATATCCTTTGCCCCGAAACAACCTCTTATGTTTTTTGCATATCTTTATAGGTAATACGGACACCGTGAAGATAAAGCTACCCGCACTTGTTTTATTGCTAATGGGCAATGGGTTTTTGCATGCCCAAATGCAGCAGTTTAACCCGGAGCGCCAGGATGATTTGCGCTTTAGGGAAAACAAAGGGCAGTGGTATAATAAACTGCTTTACCTTTCAGACATACCCAACGGTAAGGTTTTTTTAGAAAAAAACGCTTTCTTTTTTACTATCTATTCAACCGAAGATTTAAAACGAGTGCAGCACCCCTCCAGGGTGGAACATGCTATAATACACGGGCATTCTTTTCGCGAAGAATTTGTGGGCGCCAATGAATCGCCCCAAATACAAGGCCTGAACCCTTATCTTGATTATGAAAATTATTTTTTAGGCAATGACCCGGCCAAATGGGCTTCAGGGGTACGTATTTTCAGAAAGATAAAATATACCAATTTATATAATGGGGTTGACCTGGTTGTTACCGCAGGCAGCGGCCTGCAAATGAAATACGATTTTGTAGTGGCCGCAGGTGGTAATGCTTCGGTTGTAAAAATAAAATATACTGGCCCCGATAGGATGCGGCTAAAAGACGGCAGACTGGAAATAAAAACCTCTGTGGGAACTTTGAGCGAAGACCCACCCGTGGCTTATCAAATAATTAACGGAGAAAAAACGCTTGTGCCTTGCAATTTCAGCCTGCATGGAAGCGAACTTGGTTTTGAATTTCCGCAAGGCTACGACCCTCAATATGCACTTATCGTTGACCCGAATATTGTTTTCTCAACCTACACCGGTGCTATAGCCGATAACTGGGGCTATACCAGTACTTACGATGCACAGGGCAATATGTTTTTGGCAGGCCTGGTTAATGCCGGTCCTAACCCCAATACGGGAGGTACCAGCCCTTATTATACAACACCGGGGGCCTTTCAAAGTGTTTGGGGTGGCGGAAACAACGCCACCGGTATTGAATGGGCCTGCGATATGGGTGTTTCAAAGTTTTCGGCCGATGGCAGTAATTTACTATACCGCACCTTTATTGGGGGCAGCGATAATGAAACCCCCAACTCGCTGGTAGCCGATGGGCAGGATAACCTGATTATTTACGGGGTAACTTATTCCACAAATTTTCCTACTACCAGCGGGGCGTATAGCCGTACGCTTCATGGTGATTGCGATATTGCTGTAGTGAAGCTAAATGCCGGGGGTACCGCCCTTTTAGGTTCAACCCTTATAGGGGGCAACTCCAGCGATGGTATTAATTACGACCCAGCTGAAACAACTGCCGGTAACCTGAAAAAAAACTATGGCGACCAAAACCGTGGCGAAGTAAACATTGATAATGCCGGGAATATTTATGTGGCAAGTTGTACCATGTCGTCCGATTTTCCGGTTACCCCGGGGGCCGCACAATCAACTTTTGGGGGCAGGCAGGACGGATGCGTTTTTAAAATGAAAGGCGATTGCTCACAATTGATTTGGAGTACTTATTTAGGGGGTAGCTTTGATGATGCCTGTTACTCGCTTGACCTTGGGCAAAGCGGCAGTATTTATGTTGCCGGTGGAACCATGAGCAGCAATTTCCCTACTACCAACGGGGCCTGGCACAGTACTTATCAGGGGGGTGTTTACGATGGGTTTGTAACCCGTATAAACGCAACCGGCACGCAATTTTTAAGCTCTACCTATGCCGGTACAACAGGTAACGACCAGGTTTATTTTGTGAAACTGGATGGCGACAGCAACGTTTACTTTACAGGGCAAACCACCGGTGCTTTTCCGGTGCAGGGGGCCGCTTACTCAAACCCGAACAGCGGCCAGTTTATTGTAAAAATGAAGCCAACACTGGATAGTGTTTTTTTTAGCACGGTGTTTGGCAACGGCAGCAATAAGCCTAATATTTCGCCCACTGCTTTTTTGGTGGATACCTGTCAGAATATTTATGTAGCAGGTTGGGGCACCAATAACAGTATTTTTACTTCGTTCAGCCCCATTTTTGTTAACGATATGCATAACATGCCGGTAACTTCTGATGCCTTTCAGAATTTTACCGATGGCACCGATTTTTATTTTATTGTGCTTTCAAAAAATGCGCAAAGCCTGCTGTACGGCTCGTACTTTGGTGGCAACGGGTACGAGGATCATGTTGATGGAGGGACCAGCCGTTTTGATAAACGTGGGGTAATGTACGAAGCTATTTGTGCCGGTTGTGGCTCCAATTCTATTACCCCTACAACGGCCGGTGCATGGTCGCAAACTAACGATAGCTGGAATTGCAACGAGTTGGGCCTTAAAATTGCATTCAACCTTTCCTCCACACAGGTACATGTTAATGCCTATCCGCGGGCTACAGGCTGTGTGCCGCTTACCGTACAATTTCAAAGTACTACCAGCAATGTATCGGTTTTAACCTGGTATTTTGGCGATGGCGGTTCTTCCAGCCTTGCCAATCCCACCCACACCTTTACCGATACCGGTACTTACCGGGTAATGCTGGTGGGTTATAATCCCAATGCCTGTAACGGGCACGATACGGCCTATATTGATGTATGGGTGCGCAATGACAGCCTTACTGCCGATTTTTTGCCCAACACCATAGTTAACTGCGATAGCAATCGCGTTACACTTGTATCGCATAATTTTAATACCACCAGCTACCGCTGGAATTTTGGCGATGGCTTTACCTCAGCACTTGATTCTGTATCGCACCAATATCAGGCGGCTGGCAATTACCAGGTTACTTTAATTGTAAGCGATACCAGTAAATGCAACCTGCTCGATACTTTTTCAACAGTGGTGGTAATTCCGCCCACACTGCATGCTTCGGTAAGCACCAGCAGCCAGCGGGGGTGTGTACCGCTTACGGTTAATTTCAGCACTCCTTTTTATTCGGCGGCAACTTATAACTGGCAGTTTGGCGATGGCACTGCGGCTACAGGGGCATCGGTAAGCCATACATATACCACACAGGATACTTTTACGGTGCGCGTAACTATGATTGACTCTGCATCGTGTAATATTTTTGATACGGCTTATGCCACTATTATTACCATCGATTCATTTGCCGATGCAGCTTTTCATTTTCACCGGACATTTTTTGGCTGCGATTCGGTACAGGTAACAGCCTGGACAACTTACCAGGGGGCTACCTCGCAGTTATGGGATTTTGGCGATGGCACACAAACCGCAAATGTTGATTCGGTAACGCATATGTATACCACTGCCGGTACTTTTACTTTAACCCATTACCTTACCGATACCA
>DASZPC010000308.1:0-2743 GCA_035550455.1 Chitinophagales bacterium
CAACAGGCGCACTTCTTCCACCGTTCCGCGGGCCTTAAAGCCACGGGAACGCTCCTTTTCTGCCGGTGGCAGGTGTTTTATAAAATCGAACAGCAAATTCATGGGTTATGCTGTAACTGGTGCGTTAAAATATAAATATTTACGGAAAATGGGAGATGCCCGGCAACCGGAGTGCAAACTTAAACCGGATAATAACCTAATTAAGCTTATATTTTTTATAATAAGAACGGCTTACATAAAAGGTAAATCCCAGCGACACATTAAATAAGGAATGGTCCTGTAGGGCAGGCATTCGGCCAAATTCCAACTTGCCGTTTAAATAAAAAGGCATTCCTGTATTAAATGTAACCTGGTATTCAATGCCGGCCAAATAGCCAAGTTTATCTTTAAACGGCGCGGCCACTTTATATTCAAAATGATGGGCGGCAGTATCTGTGCCAATAGTGCCTACCGCATTAGAATTAATAGAGGCGCCATATAAAAAGCCGGCATACACATAAAGGATAGTTGAATAGCGGTGAATCCTGTGGTCTTTTACATTTATTACGGCATGGCTGGTGCGCTTATACATAATATTGCCACCTATAACATGATTACGGAAGCCATATACTTCAGCAGGAATATCTTTTACTTCAAAATTGGCTGTGCCCTGTGTATAATAGTAAACCGGCTGCAGGCCTATTTGATGGGTAACAACAGTGGGTATTTTAAATATGTAGCCTTTGTAGGTTTTATAATCAATTTGGCTTCCAACCATGCCGCTGCGGCGTAATCTTACCTTGGTTTTTACAGTCAACAAAGCTGCCGGTGCAATATTGCAGGTAAAGAAATGATAAGTGCCATTGTATTTTACACCGGCAAGGTCTTTTTGATAATCCCAGTCCTGAAATACCACATAGGGTGCAAAAAGGCCTGCATGAATATCAAGGAATTTAACCGGTTTTATAGATGCTTCTACCCAGGCGCCAAAACCTCCTGCACCCGATGACCCTACCGCAGAAATAGGGTCAAATGTGATATGGTATTTGGGCATTTCATCAAGGCCCACTTCAATATATTTCATCCAAAGGGTTTCCACCGCCTTTAGCGGTTCGCTGTTTTTTTCGCGGAAATCAAGGCTAAAATACCCTTTCGGAAAATCGGAACGTTTTTTTATGGCCTTAAAATCATAATAGTGGCCTGAACTATCAACTTGAGAAAACAACGAATGGGGCAAAAAAAACAATGCAGTTATGGCATATATAAAAACTGTTTTCATGGGTTGAATTTATCTTATATAAAAGCGAATATAAAATAAATGTCCAATTAAATTAATCAGGCTGGCTGGTAAGCGGTAATATATGTTTCGGCGGCCTTTTTCATTTCGGCGGGTATGCTTATGGCACGCCGTGTTTGGCTATCAATATGAACACCGGTCAGCCATGTAATGGCTGCAATTTCGTTTGTGTCCTGGCTAAACATTTCATGGAAAAAGCGGAAAACCTTGTCCTTTATTTCTATTACACCCGAACGGATATATACTATGTTACCCGCTAATAATTCTTTACGGTAAGCAATACGTTGTTCAGCGGCCACAAAACCGCGGTTTTCGGTTTTCATGTATGGCGGGGTACCGCCAAAAAGATGTACAAGGTTCCATGTGGCCTCATCAAATTTACCGGCATACCACATTATATTCATGTGCCCCATGTGGTCGCAGTACCAGGGGTACACCACCCCGCGGTAAGTAATTGGCAGGTTTTCCATGGGTGGTTTTTAGCAGTCAATTTTGTTTACCCGCCTTTCGTGGCGGCCACCCTCAAAAGCTGTTGCCATAAAAGTATCGCAAAAAATTTTTGCTGCATTAATGCTTATAAACCGGGCAGGCAGGCAAATAATATTGGCATTATTGTGCTGGCGGGCTAAAGCGGCCACTTCGTTTTCCCACACTATGGCGGCGCGCACACCTCTGTGTTTATTGGCAGCCATGGCTACGCCATTGGCACTGCCGCATATTAATACGCCACAGTCAAAGTTTTTATCTTCTACCGCCTGTGCAACGGGGTGGGCATAGTCGGGGTAGTCGGTTGATTCGGTGGTGTAAGTGCCGAAGTCTTTTACTTCGTACCCTTTTTCCTGCAAATACTTTATCAGTTCGCTTTTATATTCAAACCCTGCGTGGTCGCTTCCTATTGCAATTTTCATAGCGGTAAATTGATTTGTTAAACCATTTTTAATTGCGGGCTTTTTTCAGCTGTTGCCTTTCAATCCTAGCTGAAATAAAAATACTGAACTCATACAAAATATATATAGGCACCCCAACCATACATTGTGTAAATACATCGGGCGAAGGGGTAATAACCCCAGCCACAATAGCAATTATCAATATAGCATATCGGCGTCCGTTTCGCATAATGGCGGGTTTTAGTATGCCCAGTTTTGAAAGAAAGTAAACCACCATTGGCAACTCGAAAACCGCCCCTATAGCTAAAAGCATAACAGTAAAAAAGTCGATATAGTTTTCAATAGTGAAGTTGTTTTTAATAGTGGGGCTAATACTGAAATTAACGGCAAAATTGATGGAGAAGGGGATGATAATAAAGTAGCAAAAAAGCACCCCTATAAAGAAGAAAACGGAGCAGGCCAGTATAACCCTGCCTGTTTTTTTTGCCTCTTCTTCGCGCAGTGCCGGGGCTATAAAACGCCACAGCTCCCAAATAATATACGGAAAGGAAATAACCAGGCCTATGATAATAGAGTATTG
>DASZPC010000309.1:0-4332 GCA_035550455.1 Chitinophagales bacterium
AAGGCGTAACTGGCCCACAGGGGGTACAAGGTAACCAGGGCATACAAGGTGTTACCGGCCCACAGGGAGTACAAGGCCCGCAGGGTAACCAGGGCGTAACCGGCCCAACAGGCGCGGATGGCGCCACTGGGCCACAAGGTGCACCGGGCGTTACCGGCCCCCAAGGTGTAACAGGGCCAACCGGCGCTAATGGTAACACCGGTGCGCAAGGCATAACCGGCCCCACTGGCAATACAGGTGCAACCGGCGCTACTGGTAACACCGGTGTAACCGGCGCCACAGGTAATACCGGCCCTACAGGGGCCACTGGTAACAACGGTTCAAACGGTGCACAAGGCCCTACCGGTCCAACAGGGGCCACTGGCAATAATGGTTCAAACGGTGCACAAGGCCCTACCGGCCCCACTGGCCCTACCGGCAATAACGGCGCACAGGGTGCTACCGGGCCTACAGGCGCTACCGGTTCAAACGGTACAAATGGTTCGCAAGGCCCTACCGGCCCCACCGGCCCTATTGGTTGTGGAAGCAGCAATTATGTAATTAAGTCTAATGGCTCATCGGCCACCTGTAGTATTATATATGATAATGGCACACAGGTAGGAATTGGTACTGCCACTCCACAAACATCAACAATAGGTTCTGCGGGGGTTTCTAAATTAAATATTGTCGATGCTTCAGCAATAGCAGGCGGCGACATGGTTGAAATAGCCAGCACCTCGGGCAACGGTGTTACGCTGGAGGTGCATAGTAACAGTGCCTCTAATGCCTATAATTGTATTGAAGGCTCTACCAAAGGCACTTATTCAGGTGTTTGGGGTTCGCACCAGGCCACTTCAGGCCAGGGCGATGGCGGTACTTTCATCACCGCTTCAACTAATGCCGCTGCCGATGGGGTTTATGGACAAATGCCCTCCGGATCAGCAGGCTGGGCAGGCTATTTTAATGGCGATGTTTATTGCACAGGTACTTACTTTGGCTCAGACAAAAAACTAAAAGAAAATATAGAAGGGCTAACCGATGCTTTGGGCAAGCTTAAAATGGTGAATGTTTATACCTATAACTATAAAAAAGAATACCAGGAGAAATTCGGGTTGCCTACCGCACAAACCATTGGGGTTTTGGCCCAGGAAGTTGAGAAGGTTTTCCCTCAACTGGTTAAAGATACACGTTTACAGGGATATAAATCTACAGAGGCTGGCAGCGAAACGAGCCAGGAATTTTTAGATTCTAAAACAGTAAATTACACAGGCCTGATACCTGTTTTACTGGAAGCTATTAAAGAGCAGCAAAAGCAAATTGATGCTTTAACCCAACAGGTAAACGCATTACAGAAAAAATAAGTTTTTAGAAAGAGATTATAAAGTGATATAAAGTATAGCACTATGGTTTACAAAAAATATTTTCTGGCAATGGCAGCAATAGTAGCTGGTTTATTGCCTGTAAACGCCCAGTTGTTTTACAACAACGGGGCACAGGTAACTGTGGCCGGCGGCGGTGTTTTGTTTATTGACGGGGCCACTGAAAATGCAGCCGGGGTATTTAGCAATGCAGGCCAAACCACTATTGTAGGTTATTTCCGCAATGGCAGTACGGCCAGCGGCGGCGGTGCACAAGGCATTTATAATGTATATGGCGACTGGGAAAACAACCACGTTTTTACTGCCGACCAAAGCAATGTAAAACTGGTAGGCAATGCACAGCAAATAACCGGCACATCGGTTACTACTTTTTACGACCTTACCCTGCTTACACAGGGCACTGTAAAAACACAAACTATTGATGCCAATGTAACGGATATACTTAGCCTGAACGATTGCGAACTGGCCACCAGCGATTACAATATGCATGTTTACAACACTGCAACAGGCGCTATTGCCCGTAATAACGGCTTTGTAAGCAGCACCGGCCCCGGCAGGTTAATACGCGATGCCAATTCAACCGGTACTTACTTGTTCCCTACCGGCTGGAACGATAACGGCAGTGTGCTTTACCGCCCTATTGAGCTGACCCCATCGGTAATTAATGCTCAATCGTTTGCTGTGCGTATGGGTTATGGCGATGCCTCGCTGGAGGGCTATGATGTAAATACCCGTGCCGGTAATGTTACAGCTGTAAATACTAAATTCTTCCACCTTATTAAACAAAGCGGTTCAAGCGCTGCCGCTGCCCTTTCTATTTATTACGACCAAAACGCCGATGGCACCTGGGGCTCTATAGGCCGCTGGCAAACAGTGCCACAGTGGGAAGATTTAATGCAAACCACCTTTACGGCCGGTTCGCCGCTTTCGCACCGTACCAAGGCAGTATGGACTGATAACGGCAACGAACCGCATGTGCTGATTAATGCCAAGGATATTCAAAGCCTGTTCGATTTCCCGAATGTTTTTGCGCCAGGAACCACAGATGCAGACAACAACACTTTCCACGTTATTAACCAGTTTGATTTGGTAACTGTGCAGGAAATAAAGGTGTTTGACCGCTGGGGCGAATTGGTTTACGACGCTAACCGCGATGGCACCACCTGTACTGCACCTACTGCCGGTAGTGCACCAACCTATTGTTGGGATGGCAAATACCGTGGCAAACTGCAACCTATGGGCAATTATGTTTACCAGGCCAGTGTTAAAATAAACAGCACCGGCGAGGTAAAAGACGTTTCGGGCAATATTTCATTATTGTGGTAAACTAAAGAGATTCAAGAAAAGATAAACCGGCTAAACCCTGACAGCTATGAAGAAATTTTATACCATCGTTATTGCCCTTGCAACAACCTTCTCGGTTATGGGGCAGGATATACACTATTCGCAGTTTTTTAATGCGCCTTTGCTGCTTAACCCGGCGCTTACCGGTTTTACCCCCGGCCTGTACCGCATAGGGGTTAATTACCGCAACCAGTGGTTTTCGGCTACCGGTGGCGGGTTTGGCAAGTCGCCGTACATGACTACGGCAATTGGCGGCGATGCGCCTATTACGATTAAAAACGATGCCCTTGGTGTAGGCTTGTTTTTAGCCAACGACCAGGCTGGCGCCAATACGTTTAGCACCATTATGGCCTGTGCTTCGGTTTCGTACATCAAAACATTAGGCAAAAAGCAAAACCACAGGCTTTCGGCCGGGTTCCAGATTGGTTATACAAACCTGTCGGTTAAATCAGAAAACTTCCAGTTTGCCAGCCAGTTTCAGGATAATGTGTTTAACAGCAACCTGCCCAGCAACGAAAGTTATAAAACACATACCGGTTACCTGAACCTGAATGCAGGTTTACTGTGGTATGGCCGCTGGGCCGATTGGTTGGGGATGTATGCCGGTGGTTCGTTTTTTAATATTTCAACCCCTAAGTACGATGTTTTGGCCGGGCAAAAGCGCGACCTTTACTGGCGCTGGAACCTGCACACCGGCCTTGACTTTACCCTGGCTGAAAAATACCACCTGTTGCCAAGCCTGATGTTTATGAGGCAGGGTGTAGATAACCAGATAAACGTAGGCCTGGGCTTTGGTATTGATTTTAGCGAAAGCACCACCCTTACCCTGGGTTTATATAACCGTGTAAACACGCTTAGCGTAGGCGCTAAAGCCGATGCGGTAATTCCTTATGCGGCTATTGAACTGAAAGGCTTTAAACTGGGCATGAGCTACGATGCTACCGTATCGCAATTAAAGAGTGCCGGCAGTGCTGTTGGCGCTATTGAGTTTTCGCTTAGTTATACCGGCAAACGCAGGGAGTATAATTACATGAATGCCTTGATTTGTCCGAGATTTTAAATATACTTTGCACCCTGTTCCGGTAGGCACTATGGTAACGCATTTGCCGGAATATGGAGTAAATACATATTCGCACACTATAGTTTTTATTTAATCTTAACCCTGATATGAACTTTAAATTCTTAATGCTCGTTTTGCCGTTGTCGGTAATTATGCAATTAGCAACGGTAAAGCAGGCTGCTGCGCAGGATTCAGCCGCCAAGCCTGCCAAACAGAAAAAACAGGAAAAGTTAAAGGAACTACCCGACCCCCTGAGTATTGGGTGGAGGAAAAACCTGGCGATTGCCGATAAACTTTTTGAACAGGGCAGTATTTACAACGGCCTGCATTATTACGAAGCGGCGGTTACTAAAAACCCATCGAAAACTTTTATTTACCACTACCTGGCCGATGGTAACCGCGTACTGCGCGATTATAAAACAGCCAACAAATATTACAAGGTGCTGGTGGATATGGATACCGCCAAGCATGCCGATTTGCCGGATTTGTTTTTTTACGCCTTAACCGATAAATACATTGGCAATTTTGAAAAAGCAAAGCTGGAGTTTGAATTGTTTGACCGCTATGCCA
>DASZPC010000310.1:0-2137 GCA_035550455.1 Chitinophagales bacterium
TACAAAGCACGCTAATCCAGCGGGCAAAGCTGCTCACTAACGCGCCAAAGTTCTTTTTGCAGTTGTTTATCTCTTGCCAAAGCGGCCGCGTCCTTTTGTTTGCATTTATCAAAGTATTTGCCGGTTACCCCTTTTACCTCATCTGACGAGGCCAGGTAAACAGAGGTTTCTGCGCCTTTTTCAATACTTATGCCGCCAATGTGCGAGGCTAAAGTCCACAATAGTTTGCTGTACCAGGTACCATATTTATTACCAATATCGGTATTTACCATACCGGGGTGCAGGCAGTTGGCTGTAACATTCGTGTCCTTTAACCTTTCTGCCAGCTCGAAAGTAAAAAGCACGTTGGCCAGTTTACTTTGGGCGTAGGCTTTCATAATAAAATAGCCTTTGTTCTGTTTAAAAGAATCAAAGTCTATTTTGCCCTGGTAATGCGAACCAGAGGCTACGTTTACTATGCGCGCATAATCGGATTTTTTTATTAAATCGAGCAAGAGGTTGGTAAGTAAAAAATAAGCAAAGTGGTTAGTGGCGATAGTGGTTTCAAGCCCGTCTTCGGTAAGTTTAAATTCAGAGAAAGTGCCACCGGCATTATTAATGAGTACATCAATTTTATCATACTCTTTACGCACCTGCGCCGCCAAATTGCGCACAGATTTTTGCGAGGAAAAGTCGGCCACGTAATAACGTATTTTATGGTTGCCGGTTTTGGTTTTTAATTGCTGTACGGCTTCGTTTAATTTTTGTTCGTTACGTGCAGCAATCAGTAATTCGGCGCCTTTATTGGCAAGGGCTTCGGCAGTGGCAAAACCAATGCCGGCGTTACCGCCGGTTATGAGCACTATTTTGTCTTTCATAGTATGTAAAGTTGTTTTTCCTTCTTTTCAATAAATCTTCCAATTTTAAATATAGTGGTTTGCGCGGCATCGCTTATTTTAAGCAGTTCAGTTTCCTTTTCAGGCGCAAGGGCAATCAGCAATCCGCCACTTGTTTGCGGGTCGCAGAGCGTTAACAGCGATTCGCCGTTTATGCCCTGCACTTTTGTTTCGTAGCTTTTCCAGTTGCGCATGGTATTATCGGCATAAATAAATTTGGCCGCCAGTTCTTTCACTCCGTCCATCAAAGGTACGCGGCTATATTCCACTTCTGCCGAAAGGTTGGCCCCTTCGCACATTTCTATCAAATGCCCCACCAGGCCAAAGCCGGTTACATCGGTTAGGGCGTGCACAAATTCGTGCTTGCCCAACTCGGCGCCCAAACTGTTAAGGCTACACATATAATTTATGGCATGGGCCATTTCATCTTCTTTTATTATTTCACGTTTAAGGGCTGTTGCCAATGCACCGGCACCCAGTGGCTTGGTAAGGTATATCAAATCCCCCTCCTGCGCTGTGCTGTTTTTTTTCAGGTTTTTAATGGCAACGGTACCGTTTACCGACAAGCCAAAAAACGGTTCGGGGGCATCAATGGTATGCCCACCGGCAAGGGCTACTCCTGCTGTGCTGCAAACATGCTTTGCGCCCTCAATTATTTGTGCGGCTACTTCGGGCTGTAATTTTTCAACCGGAAAGCCAAGCACGGCAATTGCCATAAAAGGGGCGCCACCCATAGCATATACATCGCTCAGCGCATTAGCTGCGGCAATACGACCATAATCGAAAGGGTTATTTACAATAGGTGTGAAAAAATCAACAGTGCTGATAAGCGCTGTGCCATTGCCCATATCGTACACGGCAGCATCGTCTTTGGTTTCGTTTCCAACAAGGATGCTTTTAAAAGGAACATCATTAGCCGCAGGCACTGCTTTTAATATTTGATTAAGCACTGCCGGGGCCACTTTGCAACCGCAACCCGAACCGTGCGAGAATTGTGTGAGTTTAATTGCTGCTTCCATAACTTTTTTTCGATTCCTGTAACAGGGTGTTTGCTATTGTGTCAATATTATCATCTTCAAAGGTAAAGCGTGTTATTGACCGATCTTCTTTCATGGCGATGGCCTTGTCATACGCCTTATCATAATAATACAGGGCAATAGCTGCCACCCGTTTAAAATCTTTTTCGTGCAGGGCATCAATAGCCGCCTTCCATTGTTCGTTGCCCAGGCGCTTTTGAATATTGGTTATAGCTTGTTCAAGCC
>DASZPC010000311.1:0-2395 GCA_035550455.1 Chitinophagales bacterium
TACTGCTTATCAAGGGGTACATTAAAATCAACCCTTATAAGGGCGCGGTGGCCCTTAAAATCAAAATCCTCAACTGTTTTTAAGTTCATAAGCCTGCAATTAAGCCGCAAAAATAATTTTTTGAGAAAGAAGGTAAAACTATTTATTTTAGCAATAAATACTATAATTTTTAGCATGAAGGTAAACCAGAATATAATAGCCACCCCTAACCCCTCGCCTACTGTTATTTTTATTGATATGAACAGCTTTTTTGCCAGTTGCGAACAGCAGGTTAATTATTGGCTGCGCCACCGCCCCATTGGGGTTTGTGTTTACACCGGAAAACACGGCGCGGTAATTGCCCTTTCGAAAGAAGCGAAAAAGATGGGCATAAAGCCCAATACCATAGACCAGATAATGAAGGTATGCCCCCAGTTTGTGCCATTGGAAACCAACCCGAACCGCTACCGCGAGTTTCATATTAAAATAATAAAGGTGCTAAAGCAGTTTTCGGACGATGTGGTGCCCAAAAGCATTGACGAGGCCATTGTAAACGTTAGCAGCTACCAACTTGTATATAAAGATATGGTGCAGCTGGCAAAAGATATTAAGCGCAAAATAAACGAGGAGGTAGGCGACTGGCTTACCTGCTCAATAGGTATTGCGCCCAATGCTTTTTTGGCCAAACTGGGCGCCAGCATTCAAAAACCGGATGGGCTGGTGGTAATAACCCCAGAGAATATTGATGAGCATTTAAGCAAACTATCGCTTACCCAACTGCCGGGCATTGCTAAAAACATGGCGCTGCGCATGGTAATGGGGGGTATTACCTCGCCGGTTCAGCTAAGGCATACCCCGCCTGAAGTATTGCGCAAAGTTTGCGGGGGTATAATAGGCAACTACTGGCATTACCGCCTTAATTTTAAAGAGGTGGATATACATACCGATGAATATAAAAGCATGCAGGCCATGCGGCAAATATCAAAAGCACAAAGGGCCTCGCTTGAAACACTGCACGATATTTTGCGGGCACTGTGCATTCAACTGGAAAAGCGCATGGTAAAAACAGGGGTGTTTTGCCAGTTTATCGGGTTTTCGTGCAGGTACGAAAATGGCTATGGGTGGGACGACCACCTTACATCAACCAACCCTGTACAAGACGGAACAGAGATGATGCATATTATTACCGGGCGGATGAAAAAGTTTGAAGCCGAGAATTATTGCGAGCCCATTATGAATACCAATATTGTGCGCATGAGCATTTGGGTTACCCGGTTTATTGAGGCTGACCTGGTCCAGTATTCGCTGTTTGAAAACAATACCCGTAAGGACACCCTGCGGAGGGCTGTGTACAGCATAAAAGATAAATTTGGGTTTGAAAAAATAATGCGGGCCGCCGAAATACAGGATACGCCGGTAATGAAAGATGTAATAGGCTTTGGCTCTATTAAAGATTTGGTTTAGCTTTTACAAAAAACATTCCTGCCCTCTTTTCCGATTCAATAAAAATTCTACTTTTGCAGCCCGCTTTGCATAGCGGATAAAAAACGGCTCGTTCGTCTATCGGCTAGGACATCTCCCTTTCACGGAGGGAAGAGGGGTTCGATTCCCCTACGAGCTACTTAGTAAAGGTATAAGCCCTTGTAAACCAATAATTTACAGGGGCTTATTTTTTGTCGCGTAGGAATAAACGTAGAAATTGTAAGGGGATTAATCATCAAAATTAAACTTGCACTTATCAACTTTTTTTAGTATCTTTGCAATAGATGGTTAACAAACTATTTTAGCTTGCAAGTGGTCACTATGAACGCCAGCTAAGTGTTAACTTGATAAGCCTATCTTCATAAATCCCACAGGTAGGCACATTTACAAAGTCATATTTGCCATGCTACCCGATAAGGTTTTAACTTCAAGGGGTGTCATGGAGTACTTGAATATTCGTAGCGAAAATACTCTGCTTAAATATGAGCGGGAAGGCAAAATTACGCCTGATTTCCGCTTAGGTAATCGCAAAAGGTACTACATGAGCAGCCTTGAAAAGCAATTAAAAAAATTGAATCCCTAACTCAGAGGATTCGGCCAGACTTCAACGGCAAAAAATTTCCACTAAAATTTGGAACTAACTGCACTCTTTTTACCGAAGGTGCATATTTATTATAACATAACATTAGTGGCCATGAATCATTGCCACCTCGACCAGCTATTGCGTATGAAAAATTATGAAGACCTTATTAATGAAGCAAATAATTACAGAGCTAAGATTTATTATAACCTTACTGAACTACAAGAGAAAACAGGTTTATGTATCCGTGCTTTAAAATACAGAATGAAAGAAGTAAAGCAGAAGTACCAAAACATACCAATGCTATTGCACAAGAAAAGGCATGCCTGGTGTATTCATGAATCAATTATTTAT
>DASZPC010000312.1:0-2287 GCA_035550455.1 Chitinophagales bacterium
GGGCGATGCCCACATGCCTTTGCATACATCAAGCAATTACGACGGGCAGTTAACCGGACAAAAAGGGATACATGCTTTTTGGGAAGCGCAACTACCAGAACAGTTTGGCGAAACCTATAACCTACATACACGCGGGGCTAAATACATAAGCGATGTAACTGCTGAAACATGGCGGATTATAAAAGAAAGCCATGCACTGGCGGATACCATGCTGGCCATTGACAGGGAGTTGAGTGCCAAAATACCATACGATAAGCGCATGAAGATTGATGCCAATGGCGATACAGTGCGGAATAAATTCCATGCGCTGGTGCATACCGATGGTTATGCGCTGGCTTACCATACTGCGCTGAAAGGAATGGTGGAGCGGCAATTGCAAAAATCAATTGAAGCCACCGCCGATTTTTGGTACACGGCCTGGGTTAATGCGGGTAAACCCGACTTAAGTATTTTAGACGACCCGGAATTAACAGCTGTAAATAAAGTGTTACTGGAAAAGGATTATAATGCCTGGAAAAACGGCAAACTGACGAAAATTAAAACTGACAAAGAATTTTAATAAACCCTTCGGCGCCCCCCGAAGGAAACAGGATGTAAACATATTAGCCGGATTTAACAAAATAATATAAACCGGTAATGTAAAATTAAACATCCTTTGGCAACGGGAATAAAAGCGTTGCCATCTTGAAAAAAGGAAAAGTACTGCCAGTGTTTTTTATGTGGAAGCATAATATATACGTGTTTTGGCTGGTTGCTTTAAGCATGGCCAGTACAAGCTTACTTCATGCACAATGTAGTACTACGATAAACACGTTTCCATATACCGAAGATTTTGAGAGCAGCCAGGGCGGCTGGACAAGCGGCGGCAGTTATAGCGACTGGGCCTGGGGCCACCCCGCCAAGCCGGTTATAACCGGGGCCGGAAGCGGGCAAAAATGCTGGATAACCGGAGGGCTAACGGTTTCGTACTACAGCAACAATGAAGCATCGTGGGTAAAAAGCCCCTGCTTTGATTTTACCAGCCTGCAACACCCATATATTACATTTTTGTATTTCCGCGAAACGGAGTGGAAATATGATGGGGCCAATATTCAGTACTCTTTGGACCAGGGAAGCACCTGGACGGTGATAGGGGCCTTAAATGATACCGATTGCATGACGGCTTATTGGTATAACCGCAGCCCTATAACTTATTTAAACAGTTCTATTTCGAGCACTAACATTGGCTGGTGCGGTAATGTACAAACCAATTATGTAGATACCGGCGTAACCTGCCAGGGCGGCAGCGGCACCGGCCGGTGGGTACTGGCCAAACATTGCCTTGCCAACCTGGCTGGGCATAGCAGCGTAATGTTCAGGTTTGCTTTTGGAGCGGGATATTCGTGCAACAGCTTTGACGGTTTTGCTTTTGATAAGGTAACTATTGGCGAGGCGCCAGCCAACGGCGGCGATTTTACTTATACCTGCGGTAATTCAAATTCAATTTCATTTACAGGGACCGATACACTGGGCTGCTCGCCTGTTTTTTTCTGGAATTTTGGCGATGCGGGTAGTGGGGCCAATAATACTTCAACGCTGCAAAACCCCAGCCATACTTTTTCAGGGCCGGGAACTTATACAGTGAGTATGAACCTTAGCGGCGGCCCCTGCAATGCGGCAAGTACCATTACCAAAACAATCCATATTTTAAGTGTTACGGCAACAGTGCAAAGTAGTGCCTGCAACGGAAGCAATAATGGGGCTATAACAACAAGCACAACTGGCGGCAGCGGAAATTATATCTATAACTGGAGCAACGGCGCCACCACGCAGAATATTACCGGACTTGGGGCAGGAACCTACACCGTAACCGTGAGCGGTACGCAGGGCTGCCCCGCCACTGCTACGGCCACCATTTCGCAATCAACCGGAAATATAACTGCCAATACCACCATTAGTGATGTGCTGTGTAATGGTGGGAATAATGGCGCCGTAAATACAAACCCCACAGGCGGCGCCCAACCCTACCGTTACAACTGGAATAACGGCAGCACCACACAAAATATAACAGGCCTTGCCGCCGGTAGTTATATTGTAACTGTAACCGACAATAACGGATGCTCGGCAACTGCAAGCGCTGTTGTAACCCAGCCACAGGCTATTGTTGTAACCGCCACCCCCACCAATACTGATTGTGGTACCAGCAGCGGCAGCATTAATTTAAGTGCTACCGGTGGAACCCCTGCTTATACTTACACATGGAGCAACGGCGCCACCACGCAAAATATTTCTTCGCTGGCTGGTGGCA
>DASZPC010000313.1:0-3324 GCA_035550455.1 Chitinophagales bacterium
TAGTAGTTGTTGCCAGCACACCACCTGTTGTGCTAAGTGTAATAGCGCCTGTTTGGAAACCACTGCCTGAGGTAAGTGAAATTTCGTAGCCCGATAGCGGGGTAATAACCACTGTGGAAGCAAGGGCCGAGCCTGAAACAGCAAAGTGTTGCTCGGCTGAAGAACTGCCCAGGCTGATAGTACCGAAGGCACCATTAAAACCAGTTTGGTTAACAGTAAGGGTAGCCGAAGCTGGAACAATTTCGCCGGTGTTTAAAATGGCAGCACCCGGGTTAAAGCCGGTAAAAGTAATTTGCGATAACTGCTGTGCAGTTAAACCGGTATTATCAGTGCCGATAAATAATTTACCAGCATTACCTGAACTGCCAGCAGTACCCGCCCAGCCATTAACAGTAAGTGTTTTGCCAGAGGTCCAACTTACAGAACTGCTGTTGTTAAACTTTAAACTACGGTTACCGGTGCCAAAATCGATATGAGAATTATCGAGTAGTTGAATAGTTCCTACCGCTTCATCATAACCAGCCGGGCTTCCGTTACCAAACCCCCCGCCATTAAATATAAATGGAAGGCTATTAACAAAAATATTTGCATTAATCCCCATTTGCACCAGGCCACCGGTTAGTTTCAAATAACCGCTGAAAGTATCGGCTATGGTAATGGTAAGGGTACCAGCGCCCTGCTTTTCAAGCGAAATAATTTTATTAGTACCATCGTTGATTGGAATACCCAAAGAGGTATTGCCCGCCTGATTATCAATAATATGAGTGGTACCTGCACCCGATGATTTATCGGTAATTATACCCATTAAACCGGCTGAACTTACAGCGACGTTGCTGCTAAGGCCTGCCACGGTTATGTCATGACCGTTCAAATCAAGTATACCACCGTTAGCCGAACCATTGCCAATTTGTACACTGGTGGTTGATGGCAAAGCGCCCGATACACCTAATTTAACCGTTCCGTTTTGCGAAAGGTTAAGCAGGGTGCTGCCGGTATAATCGTTGGCCGTATTCAGGTTAACAGTACCTGCACCGCCGCTGCTTCCGGCTGCAAATACCACATCGCCGCTGCCGGTTAATTTACCGCTGCCGCTAATGGTAATGCTATTGCCGCTGGTAGCGCCAATTACAGTTGGTTGTGTATTGTTATTAGTTACAGTATTGGTTATAGAAGTTCCACTTGCCGTAGCAACCACCCCGGCGAAGGCTGTGTTTGCGCCCGTGCCGTTAATTACAATGGGCACAGATATGGAAGCTCCTGATTGGCTAATGTTAATCCTTGAGTTATTAGTGCCGGTTTGCGCGCCCTGTATGGTTATTTTTGAGCCTGTACCACCGGTAATATTGCCCACCGAAAGTGTGCGGCTGGCAGTTTGGGCAGCTTCAATAAAGTTCAGGTTTACGTTATTATCAAGGGCAATATCGCCGCCAATTACAGTGGTGGTGGTACCTGCCGATGTAATTACATAACCGGTGGTTGATACCTGGGTAGTGGTAGGGGTAAACGTAGTGCCGTTTGATATGGTGATGGTTCCGGCAGTGCCGCCCAGTACCGCTTTATTATGATCGGCCCAAACAGTGCCTGTACCTGGGTTAGTTGGTGCTACCCAATTGGTATTTCCGGTATTCCATGTACCTGTACCGCCGCCCGCAGTAATACCAGCTGCTGTGCTATTGGTTGGCCCATTCCAGTAATAAGTTGGGGCCGAAGTGGTAAAGCCGTTAGGGTTATTAGTGGCAGTAGAGGTAAGGTAGTTAGCAGTAGTGCCTGACCCATTATATTCATACACCTCAACATTATAAGTAGTAGAGCCTGTTAAACCACTAACGGTTACCGGGCCTGTTGTTCCGTCTAAAACAACATAGTTAGAGGCGCCGGTAGTGCCCGATGAAGCTATGTAAGCATTTGCAGTATAAGAGTTGCCATCAGCAGGGGCTACAGCAGTAGCTGTAGAGGGGCTAATTACCACTATACGGGCAGAGCCGTTGCCGTTGGTCCAGTTAACATCAACGGAACCGGCTGTGATATTTGAGAAAGTAACGTTAGTGGCCTGGGTGGTGGGCTCAGCAGCTATAACAAACCCGCTAAGCGAAACCGAAGGCGGCGAGCTAACACTACCACCGCTCATTGTAAGGCTGCCTGAAACGTTTCCTGCTGAAGCGGTTGACTTAATACGAACGTAAATAGTTGTACTGTTTAATGCAGGCGATGCATAAGTGGCAGGGTTGCCATTTTGCAGGGTAACAGAACCAGAGAAAGTTGAGTTATTTAAAGAAACTTCGAAGTTTGAAGGGGCAGTTAAAATAATATTGCTACCATCCAGATTGCTGCCGGTTAAGTTAAATGAACCTGAAGCAGAAGCCACGCCGGAAGAGGTGCTTAAACCGCTAACCGAAGATGGCGAAGGGCTTAAAGAAGCTACGACCGCCGTATTTGTAGCATGGCTATTAGGGTTTCTGGTAGCCGTAGAGGTAATATACCTTGTATTGCCGCCCGAGCAGTTGTATTCGTAAACCCTGAACCAATAAGTGTTGCCGGGCGTAAGACCTGAAACAGCCACGCTGTTGCCCGAGCCGCTGTAAACAATTTGCTCGCCCGAACCGCTGTAACTGGCATTGGCAGTGCCGGGGGCAATACCATCGGTTGGGTTGGTGAAAGAGTTAGTAGTATTAATAACCACATAACGGTTAGCGCCGTTGCCGCTTGTCCAGCTAACGGTCATTGTATTGGTACCTACGGTTGGAAAGGTAACTACACTGGCTTGTGTAGTTGGGTTGCTTAAATCGCAGCAGTTGTTTACGTTTAAAGGGGCATCAGTGTTGCTAATTGCCAGGGCAGAACCTGAACCATTGGTAGGGTTGACAGTATTTACTGTGCCGGTGGCCCAAACACCATCTATATCGCTGGCGCAGCCAACTACCGAAGCATCAGAAACTTTTAGTTGCTCTATACGCTGAACCCCGTTAGCGTTTGAATTAGGGATAATAACATTCCAGGCGCCTGCCGAGGTGCTATAGCCTGATACGTTAGCCGATGAGCCTGAGCCATAGGTGGCCCCTATGTTTTCAACATAGGTAATGGCAAGCGGGCTGCCCGTTCCAGCCGTATTATCAAATAAAGCTACCAGGTTACCGGCAGTGGCGGATGAGGCGCTTTGAATAAAAGAGCCATCTGTAGAGCCAGAGGTGGTGGCAAATGCCAAAACAGTGATACCCTGGTTAAGCTGATAACGATAAACTATAGTACCACTTGTGTTTCCTATTGTAATTGCCGGATATACTGTATTCCCTGCACTGAATCTCGCGTTACTTGTATAAATAAAAC
>DASZPC010000314.1:0-8031 GCA_035550455.1 Chitinophagales bacterium
CACGCCTGTTTGATGGTCGCGCTGCATTTGCGTAGCTATGTTTGGGCCCCAGTAACCAGAACTATACCAGGTGTCGCTTCCCTGTGGCACGCGGTTGATAGCAGCACACGGAAATCCAAAATAATTTTGTGGAAAGGAATAGGTTACCGGGTCGTACTGGGATATATCAAAATAGTCGTTTACGTGTATCGATACGGGCACTACCGAATCGCCATAGGTTCTTTTGTACTGCTCAATCAGCGAAGCGCCATAAGGGCAGGCGCCGCACCATTCGCCGGTAAGTTCCTCTATCATTACCCGTTGTTTAAAGCTGGCAGGTATAGGGCCGAGTTCGTTTTGCGGGTTATTGATATTTGTATTTTCTTTTTTGCAGGCGGCTAAAAGGCATAGCAATGCCATGCCCGCCAGGGTTATTTTAGTTTTCATAAAAAAATGTTGTGTTATATAGGCGTTGTAAACGGGCATTTGGTTGCAAACAAAATGGTTGCATGCCATGCAATAAAAATGTTACAGGTTAACCACAAACTGGTCTAAATACGGATTGTATATACCTGTTAAATATATAATAAAAAACGATATGAAAGTATAGGTTATTAGAAACGGATAAGATTAACAGAGCGCTTAGTAACATTAAAGCGACTATTATATCTCAATCCCCACCATTGTTTTGGGGTCTACCCACTCATCGAATTGTTTGGCGGTAAGATAGCCTAAGCTGATGGCTGTTTCTTTCAGGGTTTTGCCGGTTTTGTGGGCGGTTTGGGCAATTTCGGCGGCTTTGTAATAACCTATTTTAGTATTGAGGGCGGTAACGAGCATCAGCGAGTTGTACAGGTTGCGGTTAATGTTTTCTTCAATGGGTTTAATGCCAACGGCGCATTTGTCGTTAAACGAAACGCATACATCCCCAATCAGCCTTGCCGAGTGCAGGAAGTTGTAAATCATTACCGGTTTAAACACGTTCAGTTCAAAATGGCCGGTAGCGCCGCCAATGTTGATAGCCACATCGTTGCCCAGTACCTGTGCAGCCACCATGGTCATGGCTTCGCATTGGGTGGGGTTAACCTTGCCCGGCATAATAGAGGAGCCGGGTTCATTATCGGGTATATAAAGTTCGCCAATGCCGCAGCGTGGGCCTGATGCCAGCAGACGTATATCGTTTGCAATTTTCATCATTGAGCAGGCAACGGTTTTTAAGGCCCCGTGCGCTTCAACAATAGCATCGTGGCTGGCCAATGCTTCAAATTTATTTTCGGCAGTAATAAAAGGCAAGCCGGTTAATTGCGCAATGTGTTTAGCTACGTTTTCGGCATAGTTGGGTGGGGTGTTAATACCGGTGCCCACTGCTGTGCCACCCAAAGCCAGTTCAGCCAGGTGTGGCAGGGTGTGTTCAATAGCGCGTATGCCGTGGTCCAGTTGCGAAACATAGCCCGAAATTTCCTGCCCCAGGGTAAGCGGGGTGGCATCCATTAAATGGGTGCGGCCAATTTTTACCACGTGCATAAACTCCTTACTTTTGGCGGCCAGCGTATCGCGCAGGGTTTTAATGCCGGGTATGGTGGTTTCAACTAAAATTTTGTAAGCCGCAATATGCATGGCGGTAGGGAAGGTATCGTTCGATGACTGCGATTTATTTACATCATCATTCGGGTGTACCGATTTCTTTTCGTCCAGTAAACTACCGCCGTTCAGCACATGGGCGCGGTAAGCAATTACCTCGTTTACGTTCATATTGCTTTGCGTGCCAGAACCTGTTTGCCATACCACCAGCGGAAACTGGTCGTCCAGTTTGCCCTCCAGTATTTCATCGCAAACCCGGCCTATCAGGTCGCTTTTTTCTTTAGGCAGAACACCAGCGTCAACATTGGTTAAAGCCGCCGCTTTTTTCAGGTAGGCAAACGCCCGCACAATCTCTTTAGGCATTTTATTTATGTCCTGTGCTATCCTGAAATTTTCAACCGAGCGTTCGGTTTGCGCGCCCCAGTAAGCATTGGCTGGTACATTTACCACGCCCATAGTGTCTTTCTCTTTCCTGAATTCCATAATTTATCCGGCAGGTTTTAATGATTATAACATGAACTAATTGCGGGGCGAAAGTATAAAATTTGATGGCGGCTAAAAAGGACTTTCATTAGCCCGTAATAACAGTATTACGGTACTATTGGCAGAAAAACATTTGTAAAGCAGTTAATTAGGCCTGGGCAGCCTGTTTACGCAGGTCGTTAAGTACCGCCTGGGTAACATCGGTACCACCGCCAAGGTTGGTAACAAGGCTTTGTATAGAGTATATAGGCCCCCAGGGTATGCCCCACCAGCCCACAACAAGGGTAAAAGCCGTATAGGCCAGGCCTTTGCCGGTGGCGCTTTCGCCGCCTTTTACAAAGTAAATATCGGTAGGCCGTTTAAAAGTCATTACCAGTATTGAGAAGGTGTAAAGGTAGTACACAAACTTACCGCCACGTTCTATTTCAGTTTCTATTTCGCCCAGGGTAAGGCCATCGATGTTTTTTATCAGCAAACTATAATTTATGTATGCAATATATCATTTAAATGATAACGGGAAACAAATTATCTATATTTTAATTTTCGGTATTGGGGCTGTTGCCTTTATCATTTTTACGCATAATTTCTTTCAGCAGTTCCATGCCAAGCAGGCCACTTATAGGCCCGTTGGCATTATCGCCGCCACCGGCAATTAATACGTCGGGTATTACTTTTATTTTGTTTTCGCCAATGGTTTCGGCCACTTTTAATTGGGTAAAGTTGTTGCCGCCCATGGCCTCTACCGAAAGTTTATAGGCTTCGGCGTTCGATTTACCAATAGCCAAAATCTTTTCGGCTTCCGCATTACCGGTTTTTGAAATCTTTTCAGCTTCGGCATTCGCCATCAGTTTAACCTGTTCTGACTGTGCGAATGCTATCAACTTGGTTTTTTCCGCCTCTGCTGAAGCCAGTATTTTAATCCGGTCGCTTTCGGCATTACTTTGCAGCCTTACCGAGTTGGCCTCGCCGGTGGCCTTTTCAACCGAGGCATCGGCAATACGTTTAGCAATAACCACCCCTTGGTCGGCTTTTACTATGTCTTTTTGTATTTCGGCAATGGCGGTCTCCTTTTCCAGCGCCTGGCGGGTTTCCTGGGCTTTCATCTGGGTTTCGTATGTTACTTTTTGTTCCTCGGCCAGTTTACGGTCGGTTAATGTTTTCATCAGGCTTTCGGGGGGTACTATATCGCCAATCAAAGTATCAACGGCAAATACGTTGTATTGCTCCAGTACCCTGCCTATGTGGGCGCGAGCGGCCTCCTGCCTTTCTTTGCGGGTGCCTAAAAAGGCAATCACATCGCTATCCTGCGCCGAGTTGCGGAAATAGTTGCCAATGGTTGGTTCCAACACCTGTGATACCAGGTTTACCATGCTGCCAAAGCGGGCAATTACCTTGGGCACCTCGGTGGCCGGAATATGAATGATTTGCGACACATCCAGGTTAAAAGGGAAACCGTCTTTTGACCGCACCGTAATAGTACTCAGGTTTTTATCCAACTGGTGTGCTTCGCTACGCGCCGAAGCCCAGTTGAGCACCAGGTTGGTGGTTGGTACTGACTCAACCCGCATAATAAACGGGTTTATAGGGTATTTACCGGGGCCCAGCGGCTCGTTCCACACGCCCTTGGTCCCTTTGGCTACTATATTGCCGTGTTTAAACTCAATACCGCTTAAATCCTGCCCCTCGGTACCTACGAAAGAAATAACCACACCTACATGGCCAATTGGTATTTCAGTCATCTTCACTTCTTCCACCTTTACAAACCAGGGGTTCAGGTTGTACGAACCGGCTAGTATTACCTGTGGCTGCAAACCGCGGTTGCCGTTGGCATTTAAAAAAGCATCGGCATCCTGAAAGTTGTTATGCCCCGATATTTCTTTACCGGCAATTTGCCCCGCCTCAATGGTTTCGCCATCAAGCGTGGTAATAATGCCCACCATGTTTTCCTGAATATGGGCCATATCGGTAATTACCACTTCAAATAAAAAAGTGTTGATACGGTAAGTACCGGCGGTAAGTACTGATGTTTGGCGGCCTTTACGCCCGCCATTATTCATAAAGCCCACTGCATCCTGAAACGAATCGCATTCCACCCTGCGGGCTAAAATCCTGCCGGTTTCAAGTTCTTTGCCATCGCGGGCCAAAAGCAACCCTATTTTACCATTTGGCACCACTGTAAATGGCTGCATGGTAATATCGTACTGCCAAAACCAAAACCAAAAGTAAATACCCGGCGCCAGCGTACTGCCCTGGTAGCCGGCTTCGCCTTTGGTGGCAATAATGCGGCCCTCGGGCAGTTTTTTGTTGGGGCCGAATAGCACAAATTTTTTAGTAACCAACCCGATACGGTCTTCAGGTACTATTACAATACCGAATAACCTGAACACCCATTTATAAAACACCAGCATAAGTATTAATACAACAACGGGTACAAGATACAAGAGGGAATTTCCAAAGTCCATAACAAAAAATTTAGTGGTATGTGATATTTAAAAATATAAATTATATGAAAGATGGCAACATCTTTCAATAGAAGTTTACGGGTAGGTATGTTATTTTTTAGTTGCCGGTAAAGCGGGGCCTGCGCTTTTCAAGGAAGGCGTTGGTGCCTTCGGCAAAATCATGCGTAGCCACACATTTGCCAAATAGTTCAATTTCAGTATCAAAACCGTCAATGCCATCTTTAAAGTGGGCATACACGCTTTGTATTACCTGTGCAATAGCATAGGGGGCATGGCCGGTAATTTTATTAATAAGCGCACTGCAAATTTCAATCAGTTCAACGGTTTGCACCACATCGTTTACCAGCCCCAGCTTTTCGGCGCAAACGGCATCAATGGTATCAGCGGTCATTAACAGTTCAAGCGCCTTGCCTTTTCCTATCAATTGTGTTAAGCGTTGTGTGCCACCATAGCCGGGTATAATGCCCAACTTTACTTCGGGTTGGCCAAATTTAGCGTTCTCGCTGGCTATGCGCAGGTGGCAGGCCATGGCCAGTTCGCAACCGCCGCCCAGGGCAAAACCATTTACTGCCGCAATTACAGGCTTGGTACACATTTCAATTTTATTGAAAACAGTATGGCCCCTTTTAGCCAGTGCTTTGCCGGCTTCTTCGTCAAGCCCTTTAAATTCGGCAATATCGGCGCCGGCCACAAAAGCTTTGGCCCCTTTGCCGGTAATTATGGCCCCTTTTATTTCGGGGTTGGTATATATCTCGTCAATAGCTTCGTCTAACTCGCTTATTACCGTTTTGTTAAGCGCGTTCAGTTTGTCTTCACGGTTAATGGTAATTAAAAAAATGCCGCCATTAAGGTCAGTAAGCAGTGTAGAAAACTCTTTCATTGCAGGAGGTGTTTAGTGCATTTTTACAACAGCCGGGGGTGCTGCTTTAAGATTTGCGGATGCAAATGTAACGATGCGGGCGAAATAGAAAAGAAGAATTGATAACAACTTAAAAATCGCGGTGTTGCTGCACCCAGTTTTTAATGTAAGCCGAAATTTCGGCGGTAGGGGTACCGGGGGCAAATAACTCGCCACAGCCCTGTTCTTTTAATTGCTTCATATCTTCGGCAGGTATAATGCCGCCGCCGGTAAGCAGCACATCGGCCATATCTTTTTCTTTCATCAGGGCCAGCAACTTGGGGAAAACGGTCATGTGCGCACCTGAAAGGATGCTGATACCTATGGCGTCCACATCTTCCTGCAAGGCGGCGTTTACCACCATTTCGGGTGTTTGGCGCAGCCCCGTATAAATAACCTCCATGCCTGCATCTTTCAGCGATGAGGCAATAACCTTGGCGCCCCTGTCGTGCCCGTCAAGGCCCACTTTAGCCACCAGTACGCGTATTGGTCTGTTCATGCTTATTTAATAAGGGTGTAAATTAAGCCTAAGTATGGCAAACAAAAAAGGGCACTAAAGTGCCCTTCAATATAGTTACAGCCCCGGTGCAGGTTAAAAATCCTCGTCAAAGCCATCGTTGCCAAAATCGTCTTCCTCGCTAAAGTCATCAAAACCCTCCAGGTCTTCATCATCATATTCGTCGCTTTTCGAAGCCTTGCGGCCTTTGCCTGCCGAACGTTTTTCGATAATGTCGTCAAACTCTTCGAGGTCTTTCATGTTTTTGATATCGTCATCCGATGGCTCCTCTTCAGATTCTTCCTCTTCATCAAGGCTTACCTCTTCGGACTCATCAAACTCCACATCGTCATCTTCTTCTTTCTCTGCATCATTAAATTCAAGTTCTTCTTCTTCCTCTTCGCGTTTCTTGCGTGGCATAGGTTTGGGGTTTTGGGGTTATGCAATTTTCTGTTTGCGAATTTAGCAGTAACTTTTTTTCAGGTCAAAAACTTATTCAAAAATATTTTTTCGATTTCCGAATCTAAAAATAATCTCAAAATCAGATTGTGTCAAAATAATCGAAAGATTTTTTTAGGCGTTGCAAAGTCCGCTCTTTGCCCAGCAGGTTCATCATGTCAAACACAGGCGGGCCTTGCATGCCACCAGCAAGCGCCAGCCTTAGCACAGGCATTAGTTCGCCGGTTTTAACACCATTTGTTGTTGCAAATTCCTTAACATTTACTTCAAGCACCGGCGTTTTAAAATCGCTGGTGTTATTTAACATTTCCAGCATGGCATCCAGTTTGGGGCGCAGTTGTTTGTTGTATTTCTTCTTTACGGTTTCAGTATCAAATGTTTTAATGTCCTCAAAAAAGTAATAACCCATTTCGGCCAGGTCATTAACAAAAGTGGCACGTTCTTTCATTAGGTGGCAAAATTCGCCCACATAAGCATCGTCAAACTGGTAACCTTTTGCTTTTAACTGTGGGGCAATGGCCTTTGCCAGTTCCGCATCGGGCATGGCTTTAAGGTAATGCTGGTTAAACCATTTGGCTTTTTCAAAATCGAACCGCGCCCCTGCTTTGTGTACTTTTTCCAGCGAAAAAAGTTTTATCAACTCTTCTTTGCTCATCACTTCTATATCGCCACCGGGGTTCCAGCCAAGTAAGGCCAGGAAATTGATAAACGCTTCGGGAAAGAACCCGCGCTCGCGGTAGCCAACCGATGTTTCGCCGCTGGAAGGGTCTGTCCAGTTCAGTGCAAACGATGGGAAACCCAGCCGGTCGCCATCGCGCTTGCTTAGCTTACCGTTGCCATCCGGTTTCAGTATCAGCGAAAGGTGGGCAAACTTTGGCATTACATCTTCAATACCCAGTGCCCGGTACAACAGCACATGCAAGGGGGCGCTGCTCAACCATTCTTCGCCGCGTATTACATGGGTTATCTGCATCATATAATCATCAGCCACATTGGCTAAATGGTAAGTAGGCATACCATCGCTTTTAAACAGCACTTTATCATCCAGTTGCGAGGTGTTAAACACCACCCAACTGCGTATTTCGTCATGAAATTTCACTTCTTCATTGCGCGGCATCATAAAACGGATAACAAAGGGTTCGCCGCTTTTCAGGCGGTTCTCTGTTTCATCGTGCGGCAGGGTAAGCGAGTTTTTCATGTATTGCCGGGTTACTGAGTTGTAAGCCGGGTTAGGCACCCCCTGCGCCTGCATGTTGGCGCGCATTTGCTCCAACTCTTCGGGGGTGTCAAAAGCATAGTACGCATGGCCGCTGGCTATCAGCTTATCAGCAAAATCTTTGTATAAATGTTTACGCTCGCTTTGGCGGTAGGGGGCATGGGGGCCATCGCCAAACCCAATACCTTCGTTAGGTTCAATACCGCACCATTTAAGCGATTCGATAATGTATTCCTCTGCACCGGGCACATAACGGTTTTGGTCGGTATCTTCAATACGCAAAATAAAATCGCCGCCCTGCTGTTTGGCCAGCAGGTAGTTATACAAAGCGGTGCGGATACCGCCCATGTGCAATGGGCCGGTGGGGCTGGGGGCAAAACGTACTCTTATTCTTCTGCTCATAATGTTATGGGGCGAAAATAATTAAAGCTAAACAGGTTGCAAGTAACATAATGGC
>DASZPC010000315.1:0-3132 GCA_035550455.1 Chitinophagales bacterium
AAATTCAGCACCACGCAGGCTATGAACAACTTTACCCTGGTAGAGAAAAGTTTTACCTATTACAGTTGCGATACGCCCGATACACTGGTAATTCTGTTGTGCAGCAGTACGCCCGATTTTCGTTCAATAGGCAGTGGAAGCACAGGGCTTTCATCTGGAACCGAAATGTGGGTGGATAGTGTGCAGGTAACCCCGTTGCCCAATGGCTATAGCCTGCCGCCGCTGGCCCGTGATGATAACACCTTCACTTTTCAAAATACCGCAAAAACAATTGATGTACTGGCGAATGATACTGACTGCTCCGCTAACCCGCTCACGGTTTCGGTGGTAACAAATCCACCGCATGGCACTGCTACAGTTGATAACAGCCAGAATATTGTTTATACCCCTGCCAATGGTTACGCTGGCAAGGATACCATTGTTTACGCTGCATCAAACGGCAGTACTTCGGGCAGGGCCAATGTTTATGTCAATGTATTTACCGGTGGCACCGCTATTAATAATATCGAAAAGTATTTTGGTGTTAATCCCAATCCTGCAAACGGGTATCTGAATATGCAGAACCTTACGGGCGAAATGGTGGTAGTTGATTTTATTGACCTTACCGGTAAAAAAATCCAAACAATAAACGTTGGGAATGGAACATCGGTTATTGAAACGGGGAACCTGCCACAGGGCGTTTATTTACTCAGGGGAATCTCAGTAAACAACGAATTATTGTTTACCCGAAAGATTGTTTTGCTGCACTAAAACCAGTAGTGCTTTAAATATCCCTGTTCATGTCAAACTTTTCCAGGTAATCAGCTACACGGCGAACAAACGAACCTCCCAGTGCACCGTCAATAATGCGGTGGTCGTATGAGTGCGACAGGAACATCATGTGCCTTATACCAATCGTATCGCCTTCGGGTGTTTCTATCACTACGGGTTTCTTTTTAATTACACCGGTGGCAAGTATGGCTACCTGTGGTTGTAGTATAACCGGTGTGCCCATTACATTGCCAAAAGTACCAACGTTCGATACGGTATAAGTGCCTCCTTCAATTTCATCGGCCTTCAGTTTGCCCTGGCGGGCACGTGTGGCAAGGTCGTTTACCTTTTTGGTAAGCCCCACCATATTCAGCATATCGGCATTTTTTATTACCGGCACAATCAGGTTACCGGTAGGTAAGGCTGCCGCCATGCCCACATTAATATCCTTCTTCATTACAATATTGGTACCGTCAATAGATGAGTTTACCAGTGGAAAATCGCGTAGTGCCTTGCAAACCGCCTCAATAAAAATTGGCGTGAAGGTGATGTTTTCGCCGTACAGGCCTTCAAACTTCTTTTTTATTTTATTGCGCCACAAAACAATATTGGTTACATCGGCCTCTACAAACGAAGTAACATGGGCCGAAGTGTGCTTGCTTTTAACCATGTTATCGGCTATCAGCCTCCGCATTCGGTCCATTTCAATAATTTCCACATTGCCGCTGTACGATTTAGCAGGGGCTGTTTCAATTACTTCAGTTTTAGGGGTCTCAATCCTAACTTCTTTTATCTCTGGCTGTGCAATGGTTTCCACTTCCTGAACCGCCTCTTTATTTTGCACAAAGGCCAATATATCTTTTTTGGTTACCCGGCCATTGGCGCCGGTTCCGGGCAGGCTTTCAAGCTGGGCCATCGAAATACCCTCTTGCCGGGCAATATTTAAAACCAGCGGTGAATAGAACCTATCGCCATTGCCTGATAAGGTGGTAGTGGCTACCGGCGTTTTTACCTCAGCTTTAATGGTGGTTACTTCAGGGGTGTTTTTTACTACCGGTGCTGGTGTTTTAGGCGTGATAGAAGCGCTGGTGCTTACCTCCGTATCTAAAATAGCCACGGCTTTGCCTACCGGTACAATATCGCCCTCTTTAAAAAGCAGCTTTTGCAGCACACCCGCCACCGGCGAGGGAACCTCAGAGTCTACCTTGTCGGTGGCAATTTCCAAAACAGCCTCATCCAGTTTAACACTTTCGCCTTCCTTTTTCAGCCATTTAAGAATAGTTGCCTCAGTAATACTCTCGCCCATTTTGGGCATTATCAATTCATATTGGGCCATTCAATACTTAATTTTCAGGGGTAAAAGTAATGTAGAAATCCAAATAAGGAACCCTGCCACTGTGGGTAACTGCGGCCTGGTTTTAACCCTGGTTTATTTCTTCCGGGCGCAAAACCGTATAACATCTGCCTTCCCTTCATGAAACTTCCCTTCGTGTAACATAATTTCAGCCTCCTGGTTCTGTAAAATTTCAAAGTTGCTAAACGCGCTTTGTAAAGAACCGGTGGTGGCAAGCATGGCAATATCTTTCGGCCCGCCCGATTCGTTCTGCAATTGTTTGGGGTTAAAAACCTCCATTATTACGGTACCGCCTGTTTTAAGCGCTACATCGGCATCGGCATAAACTTTCTCTTTAAGCGGTAGTGGCAGGTGGAAATAAATCATGGCTACCGCATCAAACACCCCGGCTTCTGGTATAAAATCTTTGGCATCGGTTACCACATAATCTATTAATACGTTCTGCTTTTTTGCCAGCCTCATGGCTTTTTCGCGCCCCTGGGCGCTGGCATCGTAACCTAAAACCTGCCAGCCTTTTGTAGCGGCATACACGGCATCGCGGCCCTCGCCGGCCCCCGGCACTAACAGCCGCCCGGGCTTCAACCCGTCAATTATTGATTTGAAATATTCATTTGGCGCAGTGCCGTAAACGTATTCATCAGCACTATAGCGCTCATCCCAAAAACCAGCCATATTTTATTCTTGTTTTTATGTTTAGTAGCTTTAAAGGCAAAAATAAGATTAGTGGCTGTTTGTAAAGGCATTTGGCTTAATTTGCGTCCCCTTTTGGCATGATATCGAAGCAAACCATCCAGAAAATTAACGACGAAGCACGTGTTGAAGACGTAGTGGGCGAGTTTGTAACGCTTAAAAAGCGTGGCGCTAACCTGCTGGGCTTGTGTCCTTTCCATAATGAGAAAACCCCCTCTTTCAACGTAAATCCTGCCCGCAATATTTACAAATGTTTTGGTTGCGGCAAGGCGGGTGGCCCGGTGCAGTTTTTGATGGATTACCAGCAATTAAGCTATCCCGATGCGCTGCGCTACCTG
>DASZPC010000316.1:0-2058 GCA_035550455.1 Chitinophagales bacterium
AAATTATTGTGCCGGTAATTAAGCTCAGCTCCAAATAATAGAGCGCCAGCTTTTTTTGGTAAACCACATATACCCTCGGCACGAAACCCGCGCCAATACTGCTTTTAGCAAAGGTACACAAGCCGCCGCTTGTATTTTTTCCGCCGCATTTGTTGCGTAAAAACGGAACCTAATTTTTTACGTCCCGTTAACAGAAACTGCATACCCATGCGCAACCATAATTAACAAACCCAAAATTGTTAGCTATGACTAAGCGCATTTTAACGCTACTAATTGCTTTAATTTCCATTCAGTGCGGCAGCACCTATGCCCAAAATGTGGGTATTGGCGAACCTAACCCCGGTAGTAAGCTATCGGTAAAAGGGGGCATCAGTATTGGCGATGACTACTCCACACTTACAGCGCCAACAGGCGGGTTAATAATTCAGGGTACGGTTGGTTTAGGTACCCCAACCCCCGATACCACTGCCATATTGGATATGAGTTCGGCAGCTAAAGGCATATTGTTGCCTACGATGAATACTATTAAAATGAACGCCCTTACCAATCCTAAAAAAGGGATGCTCATTTTCAACTCCGATAGTAACAACTTCCACTTTTATAATGGTAGTAGCTGGGTAAACTTCTTATTAATGGGCCCCAGCGGCCCTATAGGCATGGCTGCTAATTTGCTTTCGGGCCTTACCGGTTCCGGCTCCGGTTCCGGCTCAACCTGGTATACCGGTTCTGGAACACCTTCAGTATTAACAGGAAATACCAATGATATGTATTTGAACACGGCTAACGGCAGCTATTATAAAAAAACAACAGCCCTTACCTGGACCTTGCAGGGAAGCTTGCTAGGCGCCACAGGAGCTACCGGCGCTACCGGGGCCACAGGCGCTACCGGTAGTAATGGCGCTACCGGCCATACCGGGGCTACAGGGGCCACGGGTGTTACCGGAGCCACTGGCGCTACCGGAGCTAATGGCGCCGCAGGCCCTACCGGGGCTACCGGGGCTACAGGAAGCCTAGGTTCGGGTAGTGCAGCGGGCAATACGCCTTATTGGAACGGTAGTTCATGGGTACTTGGCTCATCAAACATTTATAACAATGGTGGTAATGTAGGCATAGGCAATACCTCGCCTGCATCAAAACTTGATGTTGGGGGAAATGTAAATATTTCTTCTAACAGTGCACCAAGCGTACTAAGTATAGATGCACACAACAGCCAATCGAATATTGCAAAAATCACTTTCACTAATACAGCTGGAACCGGCGATTTTCAAATTGGCGGCGATGGCGGCGATATATTTTGGCAGGGTGGCGGCAGCCGCAACCTGCAAATGGGCGCCTGGCATGGTATTGATATTATAGGGGGGCGTGTAAGTTCAGACCCTATGGATTTTCAGGGTGGCACAGGCTCAAGTTATAACACAAGGTTTCTGAACACAAATGATGAAACCGGGGTTATTATACAAGGCAATACATCGCAAAGTGCCAATTTGCAGGAATGGAGAAATGCTTCAGGCACAGCTTTAGCCAAAGTAAAATCAGATGGAAGCCTTAGCATTGGTTCTTCCGGCCAGTTTAATGTTAATGCAAGCGGTAACATAACCAAATTGAACAATATTACTGTTAGTTTCCCGTCATCGCAAGGCGCAGCTAATTCCTACCTGGTTAACGATGGATCAGGCAACTTGTCATGGGCCACCGGTGGCATGGGCGGCGGAACAACCGGCGCTACAGGGGCCACAGGCCCGACAGGGGCTGTGGGCGCTACCGGCGCCACTGGGGCTACCGGCGCTGATGCCGATAAGTACGCAACTACTTCAAATAGCAGTGTTAGCATAGGTACCGGCTCAAAAACTTTTGCGGTTGATGCTGGCCTGGCCTATACAATAGGGCAAACAGTTATTGCCGCCTATTCCTCTTCCTATTACATGATAGGAACTGTTACTTCTTATAACAATAGTACTGGTTCACTAACCATCAATGTAACTTCAAAAACCGGTTCGGGAACCAAGTCTTCATGGCAAATAAATCTAAATGGGGCCATAGGTACCCAGGGCGATACCG
>DASZPC010000317.1:0-3289 GCA_035550455.1 Chitinophagales bacterium
AAAAACACTTGTGCAAAAGTGTGCGTTAAACTTTAATAGCCCTTACCATTTCCCTTTTGCCCGGCGGGCCGGGTAGTTTTTCGATACTAAAACCAGCTTGCTTTAAAGCGCGTTGAAATAAACTTTTTGAACAGTACGAAACAAGTGTTCCACCAGGCTGTAGTATATCATACATTTTCTGCATTATCTCCGCCGTCCACATTTCGGGCTGGTGTTCGGGGGCGAAAGCATCGAAGTAAATCAACTGGCAATTAGCAATAGGCAGTGTGTAATTAAGCAGTGAGGCATTTATCTTTTTGAATTTGAAGAAGGGGGTGATTTCATGTTCTTCATCCCAGGTACAAAGGTGCATGGAGTGAAAAGGCGGACGGTATTTTTCGTTTTCAATCAGCGCCGGGTAGTTTAATTCCTTGATTAGGTCAATAGATACAGGATATAATTCAATGGTGTGGTAAGTAACAGGCAGCCCCGCTTTAGCCGCCTCCATTAAGGTAAGCCAGGCATTAAGCCCCGTACCAAAACCAACTTCAAAAATGGAGAGTTCTGTAACCCCTTGCTGAAGCAGGTAATCAAAGCCGTTTTTGATAAACACGTGCTGCGATTCCTGTATAGCGCCATGCCGCGAGTGGTAAATTTCATTAAACTGCTCCGAGAACAAGGTATGGCTGCCATCGGATGTGGTGATGATTTGCATTAGTTACTATGCTGTATAAAACTTCTCGCCTTTGGCGGCTTTATCGCGCAGTATTTGTGCGGGCTTAAAGCGGGCGCCGTATTTGGCGGCAAGGTCGTCCATTACGGCCAGTACTTTATCGGCGCCGTTGTAATCAATATACCTGAAAGGGCCACCGGTAAAAGGAGGGAAACCCAGCCCGAAAATAGCCCCCACATCGCCATCGGTGGGGCTTTCCAGTATGCCTTCCTGTAAACAATACAGGGCTTCGTTCAGCATCATCATGCCCATACGGTGTTGTATGGTTTCCTGCGCAAACTCTTTACGTGATGGGTTGCCAAAGTATTTGTAAATGTTTTCGTCAATGCCGCGCTTTTTACCCTTTTCGTCGTACTTGTAAAAGCCGCGTTTGTTCTTTTTACCGCTATAGCCGTCTTTAAACATTTTAATAATGGCATCGTTGGTGCGTGCGCCTTCGCGCTGCTTGGCGTATTCGGTTAGTTCGCCGCTCATAATATGGGCGCCTACGTCAATACCCACCTCATCCTGTAATGTAACCGGCCCTACCGGGAAACCCCATTTTTTCATGGCTTTATCAATAATACCGGCATCGCAGCCTTCTTCAATCAGCAAAAAGCATTCGTTCATGTAGGGCGCTAAAATACGCGTGGTATAAAAACCAGGGCCATCGTTTACCACTATGCAGGTTTTACCCTGCCTTACGCCCAGCTCGTAACAGGTGGCCGTAACCCACGCGGCAGTTTTGGGTGTTTTAATAATTTCAAGCAGCGGCATTTTGGGCACCGGTGAGAAATAATGCATCCCTATTACATTTTCGGGACGGGCCGCCTTTTCGGCAATATGTGTTATGGCTAAAGCCGAGGTGTTCGATGCAAAAATAGCATCGGGCCGGGTGGCTGCTTCGCATTCGGCCACCACTTTTTGTTTTAGTTTTATTTCTTCAAACACTGCTTCCACCACTACATCGGCTTTATCGAAACCGGTATAATCAAGTTTCGACTGTACCCGGTTCATAATCTCTTCTGCCTCGGGCTGTGTAAGCGATTTGCGTTTTACTTTCTTTTCAAGGTCTTTCCAAATGGTTTGTTTGGCGCTGGCAATGGTTTCTTCTTTAATATCCTTTAAAAGCACATTTATTTCATCCAGCGCACTAACCTCGGCAATACCCGCGCCCATAAAACCCGCGCCCACCATAGCAATAGTATTCAGCGGCTTAATCTCGGCTTTGCCTTCATAAGGGTTCTTTTTCTTCTCCGTCATGTTAAAAAAGATATTGATTAACTGGCGGCTTTCGTTGGTTAATATCAGTTCTTCAAACTTTACGGCCTCCGCTTCAAGGCCTTTATCCATTCCCTCTTCGCGGCCAATTTCCACACATTCTAAAATGCGCAGGGGGGCGGGGTAGTTGCCCTGTGTTTGTTTCATTACCATTTCCTTGGCTTTGCGATAAATAATGCTGCGGGTAAATGAAGTTGACTCCAGCACTTTTTCGGCTAATTCCCTTTTATCTTTTCGGTGGTAGGGGTGCTTACTTAGTTGCAGGGCAAATTCAATAGCGGCATCCAGCAACGATTCTTTAGCGGTAACTTTATCTACCAACCCTATTTTTTTAGCCTTGTTGGCATAAATTTTTTTGCCGGTAAGCATCATATCCAGCGCCTTTTGTATGCCTATTAAACGGGGCAGGCGTTGTGTACCGCCACCACCGGGCAGCAGACCCAGCATTACTTCGGGCAGGGCAAGGTGCGTACTGCGGTCGTCGCTGGCAATACGGGCATGGCAGGCCAGGGCAATTTCGGTGCCTGCACCCAGGCAGGCGCCGTTTATAGCAGCCACCACGGGCTTTTTCGAGCGTTCTAGTTTATAAAGCGATTGATGCCCGTTGCGGGTAAAATCAATAAAGTCGCCCTTCTTTTTTACCTGCTTAAACATCTCTATATCGGCCCCGGCAATAAAATCTTTCTTTTTCGAAATAATAACTGCCGCCTGCACTTCATTATCACTTTCAAGCGACTGAAAGAGGGTATCAATCTGCGATACAAAATCAAGCGATACTTTATTTATTTTTTCGCCTTCCTGGTCAAGCCACACTATAGCCACAGGGCCACGTTTTTCGATAGTAGCGATATTGGACATGGTTCTAATTTTGGGTGAATATAATATGCCCAATTTAAACCTTTATAACTTTGCTGTCTGGGTTTGGTATCGCCGATTATCAAAATTTTGGTCAAATGCGGCGTTTGGCACAAGTTGTATAATTACAATCAGGGGGTAATTGTTTAATCTTACTTTATATTGTATTTACGAATATGAGAAGCAATATTTTGTTGGGGTTGGATAGCACGGAAGTATATAAATTGCGTATAATTTATAATACAAAAACTATGAAGAAAGGGTGAATTGGGATTTATCCTTAAAAAAGCAAAGGCCGCAAAATTGAATTTTATTTTGCGGCCCTTTTTAGTTTTTACTGCTTTGGAACTCCACCAAACGTTGGCTTCATAAAAGTTACATATAGCTTTCTTTACCCTTTAATTGTTATATTTTATATTTTGTAAATCATTGCTTATTGAATCCTCGTGGCCTTAATATAGG
>DASZPC010000318.1:0-1812 GCA_035550455.1 Chitinophagales bacterium
AGGAATATCGGGTGTCAATTCTTCTTCGCCCAGCTTGGTATCGCGCACTTCCAGTTCAAATTCTTCAATATGAATAGAAGTAAAGATATCATCGCGCACCACGCGTTCAGAAATTACAATGGCATCCTCAAAGTTGTAGCCTTTCCATGGCATAAAGGCCACTTTCAGGTTTGAACCAAGCGCCAGCTCGCCGCCTTGTGTGGCAAAGCCTTCGCACAATATTTGCCCTTTGGTAACCCGTTGGCCTTTCTTTACAATCGGCTTCAGGTTAATACAGGTGCTTTGGTTGGTTTTTAAGAATTTAGAAAGATTGTAGGTTACTTTTTCATCGCGGAAGGAAACCAGTTTTTCTTCCTCGGTGCGTTCGTATTTTACCACAATCTGGTTGGCATCCACATATTCAATTACCCCATCGCGTTCGGCATTTACAAGGTTGCGGCTATCAACCGCTACTTTAGCTTCAAGGCCGGTACCCACAATAGGCGCCTGTGGTTTTAATAAAGGCACAGCCTGGCGTTGCATGTTTGAACCCATCAGCGCACGGTTGGCATCATCATGCTCCAGGAACGGAATCAACGAAGCCGAAACACCCACAATTTGGTTAGGGGCCACGTCCATATACTGAACATCGTTCGGTTCAAGGATAGGGAAATCGCCCTGGTAGCGCGATTTTATTTTATCGGTTTTAAACAGGCCTTTATCGTCCAGTTCAACATTGCTTTGAGCAATTTTTACCAAATCTTCTTCTTCGGCGCTCAAAAATTCCACTTTGCCTTTCAGGTTCACTTTACCGTGGTCAACCTTGCGGTAAGGGGTTTCAATAAAGCCCATTTTATTTACCTTGGCATGAACGCACAAAGTAGAGATAAGGCCGATGTTGGGGCCTTCCGGTGTTTCAATGGTACACAAGCGGCCGTAGTGGCTGTAGTGCACGTCGCGCACCTCAAAGCCGGCACGTTCGCGGCTCAAACCGCCGGGGCCTAAGGCCGATACGCGGCGCTTATTGGTAATTTCGGCCAGCGGGTTGGTTTGGTCAAGAAACTGCGATAGCTGCGAAGTACCGAAGAATGAATTAATAACCGATGAAAGGGTACGGGCATTAATCAAATCAACCGGTGTAAACACTTCGTTATCGCGCACGTTCATACGTTCGCGGATGGTACGGGCCATACGGGCCAAACCAACGCCAAACTGCGTGTAAAGCTGCTCGCCCACGGTGCGCACACGGCGGTTGCTCAAGTGGTCAATATCATCAATTTCAGCACGCTGGTTACTAAGGTTAACCAGGTACTTCACAATGGCTATAATATCGGTTTTGGTAAGCACCTTGGTATCCATATCAATATCCAGCTCCAGCTTTTTATTGATTTTGTAGCGGCCTACTTCGCCAAGGTCGTAACGCTTATCGCTAAAAAACAGTTTTTCGATAATACCACGGGCTGTTTCCTCATCAGGTGGTTCGCTGCCGCGCAGTTGCTTGTAAATATGGTTCAGGGCTTCAATTTCGCTGTTAGAGGTATCTTTATTCAGCGTGTTGAAGATGATAGAGTAATCGGCTGTTTGGGTATCTTTATGAACAAAGATGCTTTTAACGCCCGACTCCACTATAAGGCCAATATTTTCTTCGTCAATCAGGGTATCGCGCTCCAGCAACACCTCGTTACGCTCAATCGATACCACTTCGCCGGTATCTTCGTCCACAAAATCTTCCATCCACGTTTTCAAAACACGGGCGGCCAGCCTGCGGCCAATGGCTTTAGCGGCGTTCTTTTTATTTACTTCAATTTCATCGGCCAGTTCAAACAGGGTTAA
>DASZPC010000319.1:0-4858 GCA_035550455.1 Chitinophagales bacterium
AAAACAACGGTTAGTGTTTTGGCAATTTTAAAGCGGGCGCCATACTTATCCATCCATCCCAGTAAAAAATTAAGCATTAAAAACATAACCCCAACATGCAGGCCACTTACACTTAAAATATGGATAACCCCTGCACTGGCATAGGCGCGCTTAATATCGGCGTTTTCGTAATTAGTATAGCCCAGCATTATGGCCGAGGCAACGCCCAGGTTGTTCCCGTCAGGTACATAAGTTTGAATAACAGCTAACAGGTGTGCGCGGATTTTATAGACAAAGGCCAGTGCGGATGAGCCTTTGTTTTCGCCCGTGTTTTTAAAGTCTCCTTTTTTCAAAAACGCGGAATAAAAAATATTATGATAGCCGAAATAGCGGTTAAAGTTAAATTCAAAAGGGTTTTTAGGCCCACTGATAGTGTCAATTTTTGCCCTGATTAGGAGCACGTCGCCATATTCAGGCTTTAGGGATGATGAATCTTTCAGAAAAACAAGTTGCATTTTCCCACTTACCCGAAGCAGTTTACCGGCACTATCAACAGCCAGTACCCGCGCAATGGTGGTAATGGTTTTTTGGTGCTCAACCGGGGGCTTATCAATGCAAACCTTTAAAACCGGGCTTGCCGAAAGATGGTAAGCAAAATAATTATTGAAATTTTTATCAATGCCCAGCCAGCAAAAAATATATCCGGCAGCTACAATAAACAAGGTAAGTGCCAGGCCAGTTAACTGGTTTAACCGGATGTTACGCCCGGCAACTATTATGCATAGCAAACATGAAAGTGTAATACCTGCCATACCCCAAAGCAACACAGCGCTTAGTGGGGCATTGTCCATTACCAGTATTCCAAGGGTAAGCCCGCCAATAAGGGCAAAGGCTACCCTTAACATTGGCTGGCTGCTCCAGTATGACCTCATGCAGTGATTTTAAAACAGGTTATTAAATTTATAAGAATTTCTATTTCTTGCAGTAATGCTGGCACACATTAATATTTACGGTTTAATTTTTATTGATATTGAAACCGTTCCACAGCAACCGGCTTTTGAGCAGCTTGGCCCGGCTATGAAGGAATTATGGTCTGTTAAACACGGAATGCTTAAAACCCAAAATGAAACACCCGAGGAAGGCTATTTAAAAAGGGCGGGAGTGTATTCGGAATTTGCGAAAATAATATGCATCTCTTTCGGCTTTTTTCATTTTGATAAAGACAGGCAGAAAAAGTATTTCCGGGTAAAATCATATTCCAACCACGATGAAAAGCAACTGCTTGGCGATTTTCTGGCTATGCTCAATAAAAGCTTTGCCGATAGCGAGCGGTTTCATTTTTGCGGGCATAACATCCGCGAATTCGATGTGCCATTTATATGCCGCCGCTTACTGATTAATGGCTTTACCTTGCCCGATATTTTTGATATGTCGGGCAAGCGCCCTTGGGAAATGCAGGATGTTGATACCATGCAACTTTGGAAGTTTGGCGACTATAAAACTTATACCTCGCTAAAATTGCTGGCCGAGATATTTAATATCCCAACACCGAAAGATGATATTGATGGCAAAGATGTTTGCCGTGTATATTGGTCGGAAGATAACCTGCCGCGTATTGTGGAATACTGCCAGAAAGACGTGGTTACGGTAGCGCGGCTGCTGCTGCGCTTAAAAGGCGACCAACTGCCACTGAGTGATGAAGATGTGGTAATAGTAAAATAAGCCCGATATGCAAAGCGCACTAAGCAGATACATGTTGGACGTGGTAAACCTTTTTTACCCGAAGGTTTGCCTGGCCTGTTCAGAAGCGCTTTTGGGCAATGAAGAAGTAATCTGTTTTAAATGCGAGGCCACCCTGCCCGAAACCGGCCATTGGAACGACCCGGAAAATGCTTTAATGAAAAGATTTTGGGGCCGGGTTGATTTACAGGGCGCTGCTGCTATGCTGCAATTTCAGAAAGGCGGGCCGGTGCAGCATTTATTGCACCAACTTAAATACAGGGGCAGGCAGGACGTGGCCGCATTTTTAGGGCAAAATTTCGGCAATATTTTAAAAAACGATAGCTCGGTGATTAAAGATATAGATGTGGTTGTACCTGTGCCGCTGCACTGGAAAAAGCTGAAAAGCAGAGGCTATAACCAATGCAGTTTTTTTGCAGAAGAATTGGCGAAAGCGCTGAATACAGGCTGGAGCGATACCGCGCTTGAAAGGGTGCATGAAAATATTTCTCAAACCAAATTTTCGCGGCTTGACCGCTGGGGGAATGTGGCTGAAATTTTTGCTGTAAAGGATGCCACACAACTTGCCGGTAAACATGTGTTAGTGGTGGATGATGTGGTTACCACCGGCGCTACTGCCGAGGCCTGTATGCAAACTGTTTTAGGGGTTGAAGGAACGCGGGTAAGCTTTGCCGCTATGGCGGTGGCTTTAAGGTAAGAGGCAGGGCAGAAAATAATTTTTCACTTTTCGGTTACCAAACCAAAACAGGCGGCGTCCAATAGTTATTATGATTATAGAACCAAAACTTTTAGAAATGGATTTGAATGCAATATTTGGCGAATTAATAGGCATGGTATCGGTAGTAGGTGGCCTGGGCGTGGGCGCTTATGCTATTTACATTGGGTACCTGCGGGGTAAAGAAAGACGCGATGCCATAAGCAAAGAACGCCAGCTATTGATTGAAAAAGGCATGGACCCTGCATTGGCTTACCAGGAGATGCCTCAAAACTACAGGGCCAGCAGGCCATTGCTTTGGGGTTTAACACTGGCAGGTGTGGGCCTGGGCCTGTTGCTGGGCTCTACGGTGGCAAAATCGTTGGGTATGGATGAGGATAAGCTTACCTTAGCCTGTGCCCTCATTTTTGGTGGTATAGGCATGGTGGTTTACTATGTCAATGCATCCAAAAAGAACTGAGGCTGCCCGGTAATGGAGCGTACTTACATTAAAGAAATACTGGCGGGCAATGCGTCCCGCTTTTCGTATTTTGTAAGTAAGTATAAAGATATGGCCTATAATATTGCCTGGCGCATAACCGGCAATAATGAAGATGCGGAGGAAATTGTGCAGGATGCTTTTATAAAGGTGTACCAATCGCTAAAAAGTTTCAGGCACGATTCAAAGTTTTCAACCTGGTTGTATAAAATAGTGGTGAATGCTGCGCTTTCAAAAACCAGGAAACCCAAACAGGCGTTTAAAGAAGTGGAAGAACAGGATTTGGGGGCAGGGCATACAGCGGTTGAAACGGCATACAGTGCATTAAACGCTGCCGAACAAAAAAAGTACATCGGCCTGGCTTTAGATGAACTGGAGCTGGAAGATAAATTGCTGCTAACCCTGTACTATCTTGGTGAAAACAGTATTGATGAAATTCATGATATTACCGGTATTAGCACCGATAATATTAAAATGAAATTGCACCGGGCACGTAAAAAAATGTATGCCCTTTTACATAAAAAACTAAAAGCCGAAGTGCATACTTTGTTATGAGCCATTACAGCGATAATGACGATGCTTTTAAGCAGATGATGGAACCAGGCAGGTTAAAACTTAATAACCCCGCCTTTGAAACTGCATTGATGGAAAAAATAATGCAGGCGGGTGCCCGGAGGGTAATACAGCGCCGGGTATTGTCTTACACGGCCTTTGCGGGGGGGGTAATATTTTTGCTGGTGGCTGTTTTGCTGGTTAAGCCGGTTATACCTTCATTACCCGCTATTTCTATAATACATGGCCAAACCCTGTTGCTGTGTTTACAGCAATTGGGCCGGGCCGCTATGGGGGTATTACCATTTATTGAACTTTTTTCGGCCCTCTTTATCATAAACTGGCTGATTGGTTCCCGCCTCGAAACCGCCTGAGCCATATATTGGCGCTTTTAAAATACCTATTCGTTTTCCTTCTTACATTTGGGCGGCCACTAAAACGCCTTTTTTAATGAGCGATTTAATTAAAGATTTTAATGATTACCGTTCGCGGATGAACGAGGTGATACTTTCAAAAGATAATTTGGTTTTAAAACGTTTTTGGAGCCTCGATAACCAGGCCTATGCCGATGGCGCCCTGCCTGCAAAAACGAAAGAGTTATTGGGGCTTGTATCTTCCATGGTATTGCGTTGCGATGATTGCATTAAATACCACCTGGGCAAATGCCATGAACTGGAGGTTAATACAGCCGAAATGTACGAGGTTTTTGCTGTGGCAAACCTGGTGGGGGGCTCAATTGTAATACCTCACACCCGCAGGGCAGCCGAATATTGGGAGGCGTTGTTAGCAGGCGGGAAATAATATATTGCATGTTAAACTGAACAATTTAACAAACAGCGGCGGGTAAAAACCTGCCCGCCCTGCATAAATTGAAGCACTTTTGATTCGCAAAAACCGCTGCTTACCTTACATTTGGCGCAAAATGAAGTTGAAAACATTTATAAAAACGGGTTTTACTTTTACGGTTACCCTTGTAATGCTGTTTAGCGCGGCATTACATGCAGCCCCTACGCTTATTAAAGAACGCAGCTGCCAAACCCGCAAAGCCGATAAAGCACTTGCCAAACTGAGATACGAAAAAGCTATTAAGCTTTATACAAAGGCTATGGCCAAGGACCCCGATACTATGTACGTAGTACAGCGTATTGCCGATTGTTACCGCTATATGGGCAACGATTCGGCTGCTGCGGCCTGGTATGGCAAACTGGCTAATAACCCTGCCGCCGCTGCTGCCAACAAGCTATATTATGCACAATTGCTTAGCGGTAATAAAAACTATACCGATGCTAAAAAGTATTACCAGGATTATGCGGATGCCGTAAAGCAATCCGCTGTAACCGATGCTATGGATAAGTTAAACCAGGCGCCAAAAGAAAATACCTCCTTTAAAGTAA
>DASZPC010000320.1:0-1820 GCA_035550455.1 Chitinophagales bacterium
GCCGAAACGCCGCGTACCACCCCGTTATCGCCGTGCCTTGTAGGTGGCTTTTGCGGGTCAAAAACCACATCAACAGTTATATCGAGCTCCTTGTGGTGCAGGTGCAGGGCATAGGTTCCGTTGGGCAGTTTTTTAAAGGTGTTGCCGTCGTAATCAAGGTGCAGTTTTTTGTTGGAAATAAAGGCCTCTTTAGTAAGCAGTTCATCGGGGTAAGGCATTACGCCTTTGTTCAGCATTTCAATGGCAGCGCGTTTAATAAAAGGGTCTTTTACCAGTTCGCCGCGTTTTAAGCGCTCCAGGCCCAGTTTGGGGGCGCGGTGATCAACCAGCGAAACGGTGTTGTATTTTTTCTCTTTAATGTCCGATAAGCCCCATATAACCGAGTAACCGTAAATGGGCACCTTGGTTTTTTTATCGAACTCAATAGCCGTACGGAAAAACGAGGCAAACAGCGAAAACTCCCGGTCGCCACTGGCTTTAATGTGGCTGTGCATATACCACCACTCGGTTGTGGACGATGCGTGCGGCAGGTCGTGGATGTTGAGGTCAATAGGCCCTTCTTTGGGCCAGTCGGCGGCAAAAAAGGAGGGGGAGCTTAGGGTAGAGCTTTTTTTCATTTTTTTCGATAAACGGGCTTACATAATTCTCACAAAAAACAGCGCCAAAAGTAATTTTTGTTTTGGTATTAAATGCTGACTTTTCGCAAAAATCAATGGTTTGTCAATAATCGTTAAACTTTAAAAGAAACCGGCCGGCAGGCTGGTATATAGAATGTTCTGTTATTTTAGCTAAATAAGATGAGCCGGGAGCAACCCATTCCGTTCCAATTAATTAATAAAAACTTCACATAAACTGTGAAATACCTTACCCGCACCATCCTGTTGCTTTCGTTTGTAAGCCTGTTTAACGATATAAGCAGCGAAATGCTGTACCCTGTGCTGCCCCTGTTTTTGCAAAGCATCGGGTTTTCATCGGCGCTTATTGGCCTGCTGGAGGGCCTTGCCGAGGCCACCGCCGGGTTAAGCAAGGGGTATTTTGGCCGCTTAAGCGATGCCTCGGGCAATAGGCTGGTTTTTGTGCAGTTTGGGTATTTTTTAAGCACAGCGGCAAAATCGGCCATGGCTTTGTTCAGTTCGGTGCCCTGGGTTTTTGGTATGCGCTCAACCGATAAGCTGGGCAAAGGGCTGCGCACCGGCGCCCGCGATGCCATTTTATCAGACGAAACCACCAGTCAAAACAAAGGCAAGGTATTCGGTTTTCACCGCAGTATGGATACTACCGGCGCGGTGCTTGGGCCGGCACTGGCACTGTTGTTTTTATCGGTATGGCCGGGCAAATACCGGCTTATGTTCCTGCTGGCGTTTATACCCGGCATGGTGGGTGTACTCCTCACCTTTTTTGTAAAGGAGAAAAAAGAGCCTCACCCCACCAAACCTTCGTTCCGCTTTACACAGGCTTTCGATTATTTAAAAACAGCCAACAGCACTTATAAAAAACTGCTGCTGGCGCTTTTAGTATTTGCGGTTTTTAATAGCTCCGACCTCTTTCTGCTCATGAAAATAAAAGCCGGCGGCATTACCGACCAATACGTAATTGGCAGCTACATTTTATACAACCTGGTGTTTGCGCTGGCCTCCTTTCCCATTGGCATTTTAGGCGATAAACTGGGCCTCAAAAAAACGCTTGTTTTCGGTTTCGTGGTGTTTGCCATTGTTTATGCGGGTTTTGGGTTTAACACCAGCCTTTGGGGCTTTGTGGCCCTGTTTATTTTGTATGGCATTTACGCCGCCGCTACCGATGGTATATCCAAAGCGCTTATC
>DASZPC010000321.1:0-3748 GCA_035550455.1 Chitinophagales bacterium
CAACGAACGAAATTAAAAACCATTTGCAATTACAAATTACTCAACCCCTTTTTGTTCCATCACCTTGCTTTGGTGGAAGATACTTTCGTTGTGTATTTGCTGAAAAAGTTTCAGAATAAATTCCTCGGTTAAGCCGCCTACTTTTCCTTTTTCAACGGCGCGTTCCACTATTTGCGACCAGCGCTCGGCCTGGTGTATGGCTAAATGCTGCTCCTTCTTAAACTCGCCAATCTCTTCCGAAATCCCCATGCGTTCGCAAAGCAGTTCAATAATATAATCGTCAATCCGGTCCACGCGGGCGCGCAGGTCGTATAGTTTATGAACGCCATCATCGGGCAAATTGGCCTGGCGCACCACTAACTGTTCCAGTATTTCGGCCAGCCTTTCGGGGGTAACCTGCTGTTTGGCATCGCTCCAGGCTTTGTCGGGGTTAATGTGGGTTTCAATCATCAGGCCGTCAAAACCCATGTCCATTCCCTGCTGTGCCAAGGGGTAAATCATATCGCGTGTGCCGCCCATGTGCGATGGGTCAACAATAATAGGTATTTCGGGGTAGCGGCGGCGCAACTCAATGGGTATTTCCCACATGGGCGGATTGCGGTAAATGCTTTTTTCGTACGAAGAAAAGCCCCGGTGAATTGCTGCCAGTTTGGTAATACCGGCGGCATAAAACCTTTCCACTGCGCCAATCCATAATTCAATATCGGGGTTTACCGGGTTCTTTATCATTACCGGTATATCAACGCCTTTAATCGAATCGGCAATGGCCTGCACATTAAACGGCGATACAGTGGTGCGGGCCCCAATCCAAAGCACATCAATATTGTTTTTCAAAGCCAGTTCAACGTGCTGTGGGTTGGCTACCTCAACAGTTACCGGCAGGCCAACGGCTTTACCGGCATTTTTAATCCAGGGCAGGCCAATTTCGCCTACGCCCTCAAACGAGTTCGGGCGCGTGCGGGGTTTCCATATACCGGCGCGCAGAAGGCTTACCCGGCTGGTATGGGCTACTATCTGCTTTACCGTTTCAAAAACCTGCTCTTCGCCTTCGGCACTACAAGGCCCGGCAACTATAAACGGCTGGCTTTTCATCTTTGCCCAGCTTTGCAGGGGTGTTATATTAAATTTCTCGCTCACTGTGCAAAATTAACCTTTATCTAATGTATTGTTGTTTAAATTCGGCACTTCTAAAGCCACTATGCCACACAAAACGCTTTTCATAGCACTTATCATAACAAGTTTTTCGCTCACAGGTTTTTCGCAGCCTACATTTAAAATAACCTCCTACAACACCACCCCCGCCGATTTCAAATCGCTTTTACTAAGCAATAAGGCTATTGAAGATAACGATACCACCAACGAACGGATACTTGACCTTTGCAGCCCGGTGGTAATGGATTCGGTACTGCTGCGTAAAAAAGAGCACCACGAGCTTTTTCTGGTGGGCTGGCTGATACATGCTTTCGGCGATTTTAACTGGCGGGCTGTTTCAATGGTAAAAAAGAAATTTGTAGGTACTATACACGATAATGCCCGAAGCGGCGAAGAAGAGTTTACGGAATACGATATTAACTACGACTTGAACTTCCATTTACCAAAATATTTAACCCAGGCTTTTTATTGCTACGATTGCCAGCGCAAAGCGCATAAGCAGGATATCCGCCGCAGCCACCGCACGGATTATAATAAATCGCCTTTTGTGCGCGATACCAACGATATCAATATCCGCAACTACCGTATGCACTGCGAGCTTACACCTCCACGCTGTTTCAGGCCGCAGCTTAATTATTTGTTCTATCCCACCTTGCCCGGCGCGCCTTCCTTGAAAGACTACCCCAACTTTGGTACCGACCACCCCTCTATGGGTTTTTATGGGGCCAATTGCCTTGATTGCAACCATAACTGCCACCCCGAAATCCACCCGTATGAATGGGTGTGGTGGATGAACCTGCACAATGGCAGCGAAAATGCAAAAACCTGGCTGGTGGGGCTTTTTTACGAAAGCAGCAACCGGTTCCGCTGGTGGTCGCACAACCCGAAAGTGGGCAAAATGACTTTCCCTTTTGCGTTTGCCATGAAAGGCGGCGATGCCAAAAGGCCCGGAATAAAAATTGAGCATTTGGTGTTCAATAAATTTGTGGATAGCCTGATGTATAAACTAAACGTGCCCGAAAATGCTTTTGGTACCTGGCACGAAAACCAAACATTGCTGGTTAGCGATTCAACCGGCAATGCTTTTGATATTGATTTGCAGTTTAATGCTGCCCTGCCCACTAATGGCCTTAAATTTTGGTTGAGCGACCTTAACTGGGATGCCTCCGACCGTATTTTAAGCGGCCTGCTTAACATGGCTGTTTCGGTAGAGGATGTGTATACCGCAAAAATTACCTTTACCGGGCAGTAGCTGATTTTACTTATCTTTCCGTTTACCAATTTTGCTGAAATTTGAATTTATGGTTTACGACTACATCGTTATCGGCTCGGGTTTTGGCGGCAGTGTATCGGCCATGCGCCTGGCTGAAAAAGGCTATTCGGTTTTGGTAATCGAAAAAGGCAAACGCTGGAAAACCACCGACTTTCCAAAAACCAACTGGAACTTTGCCAAATACCTTTGGGCGCCTGCCATTAAATTTTTTGGCATTCAAAAACTAACTTTTTTTAAGGAAGTATTCGTTATAAGCGGGGTAGGCGTGGGCGGTGGTTCGTTGGTATATGCCAATACCCACATGATGCCCAAACCTGGTTTTTATACCAATAACATCTGGTCGCATTTTAAAGACTGGCAAACTGTATTGGCCCCCTATTTTGAGCGCGCCAAATTTATGCTGGGCACCGCCACCTTTAACCGCGAGTACGAAGAAGACCGCGTGTTGAAAGAAGTGGCGGAAGAAATGGGGCATGGCGATTCGTTTAAACCGGTTGATGGCGTGGGTGTTTACCTGGGCCCGCCCAATAAAGAAACCGACCCTTACTTTAACGGCCTGGGCCCCCTGCGCAAAGGCTGTACCGAGTGCGCTGGCTGCATGGTGGGCTGCCGCGAAAACGCCAAAAACACCCTCGATAAAAACTACTTGTGGTTTGCCGAAAATATGTTTGGCGCTAAGGTGCTGCCCGAAACGCTGGTTACAAAAATTGAGCACATAAACGGCGAATATCTTATTCATACCGAAAATTCCACCTCCTGGTTTTCAAAAAACAAACAGGTGCTGCGCTCCAAAGGGCTGGTAGTGGCCGGTGGGGTGCTAGGTACCGTTGATTTACTGTTGCGGCAGAAATATGTTACCAAAACCATGCAGGGCCTTTCCGATAAGCTGGGCACTAACGTGCTTACCAATTCCGAAATGCTGAGCGGAGTAATGGCCGCCGACCGCAAACTAAACCACGGCGTGGCTATTTCGCGGGTTTTTTCGCCCGATGAAAACACCAATATCGAAATCGTAAAATTTCCGGATGGCAGCGGTTCTATGACCCGCCTTGGCGTAATGGCCGCAGGCCCCGGTTCGCCGGCGGTGCGCACAGCCAAAATGCTGGGCAATATGCTTACCCAACCGGTTAAGTTTTTCCGCACCCTGTTTAACTTCAATACCCCGCGCACAGGGGTTATTTTCCTTATTATGCAAACCCTTGAAAACGCCATGCGTATTGAAATGAAAAGCGGCATTTTCGGCAGGGGCATGAGCATGGTAAACGATAGCAACATGCGTGTGCCAACCTATATACCCATTGGGCAGGAAGCCTTATACCGCTA
>DASZPC010000322.1:0-8235 GCA_035550455.1 Chitinophagales bacterium
GAGGCAGCTTTGGGTATCATTACCGGTGCCAGTTCTTTAAATGCATAGGTGGAACCGGCAAACATCAATACCAGAAAGCCCAGCAACATATAACCATTAATGCGGCTCTGGTTTATAAAATTACGTTCGCCCTCTTTTAGCTCAATAGTTTGCTCATTGGCCCTTGCTATAAGCACAAGCACCGTAAACAACAACACTAAAACCGCAAAACTTAAAAATGCTATCATGATGATTTTGTTTCTTTCTGTTTTTCAATATTCGTTATTAAGCATAAGTCACTTCCAGCAATTCATTCTCCTTCAGGTACGGGTCATTTTCAGGTACTATCGGGCGCTTAGCTAAATTAGTGAAGAATAAATAAAGAAATATGCCCAAAAACCCAACAAAAACAAGCAATTCCGGAATACCAATGCTGGCATAGTTTAGTTCAGCAGGTGCTTCTTCGGCCTCGCCCTCCTTCTTGCTTTCGGCCTTTACGGCTCCTTCTTCTTTTTCTTTACCAAAAGGTAATTCGCCGGTTATTACATTCCTTCCTTCGGCATCAGCATACAATTGCACAGTATTGGCTTTTTCAACCTCTTCAGTACGTTTGGCCTGAACTTCATTATTCCAATTTGGTTCAACAAAAGTGTAGTTAAAAAAGTCTACATAGTGGCCTAAAATCAATAGCGCTGCACCAAAGCCTATCATCTTAAAATTCCGCTTTGCACTCCTCTTTATCAAAAACAACAATGGAAAAAGAAAGTTAACTATCAGGGTAAGGAATACAGTAATTTTAAAGTAGCCAATATCAAAACGCTTTACCCAAAAAGTGGTTTCATCAGGCAGGTTGGCATACCATTGCAACATAAATTGGTCAAACCACAGGTAGGTCCAGAATATTGAAAAACCAAACAACAATTTACCAAGGTCGTGGATATGGTTTTCGTTTATCTGTTTCAGGTAGCCCTGGGATTTAAGGAACAGCACCAACAAAATGGTCATAGCCCATGCGGCGCAGCCGTAACTGGCAAAATTGTACCAGCCAAACAGGGTTGAATACCAACCTGGGTCAAGGCTCATTATAACGTCCCAGCTGATAGCTGATTCCGTTAAGGCAAACACAACAATAAAAGCGCCGCATAATAATTTAGAACGCTTGTACACTTTGGGGTCGGTTTGGTCGGTCCTTCCAAAAAAGTTGTTCATCCCCACCGAAAAAGCAAACCATAAAATAGCATAAACAAATATACGGCCCAGCCAAAACACCGGCGCAAAGTATATTACTTTGGTAGTGTGGTTAGGGGTAACCGGGCTATGTAATATATTAACAACACCGGTATACAGGTTATGCACGTTGGCAAGGCCAAGGCCAACAATAAGCAGTAGAATAAACCCGCCAAAACGCGCAAAACCCGACAAAGAAAGGAATATACGCTTCTCTAAAGTTTGCCAGCTACCATAAGCAATTTGCCCCGCTGCTACGGCAAACAAGCCAAACAAACCTATACCGGTAAAGTAATAGGTATTAGCCAACAGGTTCGACCATAACCTGGCAAAATGGTTGTTCGGGTAAAGAAAAAGCAACAACAACCCTATTACGCCTGCACCCATCATCCAGAAAAGGGGTTTCTTTACTTTAGCGTTAAAATCAAACATCTCTGTCATGTTATATTCGTTTCAGTGGTTTCTTTTAATAATTTCTATCCTTTTTTCTTTGTTGCCTTTTCAGGTTGTGCAGCGGTAGCGGCGCCACCGGGGCCATTGTCATCACCGGTTATACCTGCCATACTTTTAATGTAATGTATAACCTGCCACCTTTCTTTTACCGAAAGCTGGAACCCATAACCACCCATCATGTTTTTGCCGTAACTAACCACATAAAAAATATTGCCATCGTTTTCCTGTGGCAGGCGGCTCTTATAATCTGGCGGGTGCGAAGCAAACGGGCCGTCATTGCCATTCGGCAACTGAACAAGTTGGCCGTTACCATCACCCTTCTCGCCGTGGCAAGGGGTGCAGTTAATTTCATATAACCTTTTGCCTTCTGCCAGGTTTTCATCGGTATAAGGCAGTGGGTTTTTTATTTCTTTACCGGCGCGGTCAAACTCTTCCTGCCATTTTGCGGGGTCATGGGTATAGTGGTTTTTCGCCACATAGCTCATCAGGAAATATGGGTTACTACGTACAGTTGAATCATCGGGGATAAAATAATAAGGAACTGTACCTGCAACCGGCTGCCTGGCCGACATGTCATAACCTGCCGCCGTAGGTATTTCGCTGGGGGCATAGGTTTCATACGCATTGCTGTATGTCATATCAGGCATATAAATCCTGCCCGGCTTTTTGGGGTCCCTGCCGCACGATACCAGTATTAAAGCAAGCGCTGCTACAGGAATCAGTTTTATAACTTGTTTTCTCATTTTTATTATGGTCAATTTCCTTAATTTATAATCCTTCGTTCTCCGTAAAAACCCTGTCCTTCACTTCTACAGCGCCCTCATGCTTGCACATATTCTTTATCTCGCTCATTTCGGCATCGCTTAGCTTCAAGGCATCAAACACCAGCGCAAACCGGTCATCGGTTGTCCGGGCATCAAAAATCGGCGGAACCCTCCCTGGCCACAGTTTGCAACGCACGTAGTACGTAAGGGTCATACCCCATGCAGCAAACAATACGGTTAACTCAAATGTAATGGGTATAAACGATGGCAACGGCCAGTAAGGTTTACCGCCAATATTAAGCGGATAGTTGAAAGCCATTGCCCACGTCATAAACGATAAGGCAAGTATGGTACCGGTGGCGCCAAACCAAAAACTGGCGGTATGCAGCCTCGATTCGCGGTAACCAAGGGCCTGTTCCAAACCATGCACCGGAAACGGAGTAAGGCTTTCGTAAATTTCAACGCCTTTGGCCCTTATGTGTTGTATGGCATGAAGGTAAACTTCCTCATGGTCCCACAGGCCTACTATAAATTTGTTGCTCTCCATATTTTATTCCCTTTAACAGGTAAATTTTTATTTTTTCAATTTTTATCTTCTGCCTTATTTCGCATCCTTATCCAAGGGCCCAACTGCCTGCAGGCCAACAAAACCACCGGTACCTGAACCTTCCAGCTTTGCCCGTTCTGCCTTTGCCGCTTCCGATGAAATCCTGAAAATAGATTTTACTTCGGCTATGGCGATAGTGGGGAAGAACCTCGCAAACAACAGGAACAGGAACAGGAACAACGAAATTGAACCGGTAAATAAGCCTATATCAACCCAAGTTGGCGAAAAGTAGCTCCAGCTTGAAGGCAGGTTATCGGCAGCCAGCGATGTAACGATAATTACAAAACGCTCGAACCACATACCTATATTTACAAATATTGAAAGCAGAAAGGTAACGTATATGTTCCGGCGTATCGGCTTAAACCAATACAATTGCGGCGTAATTACGTTACAACTCATCATCCAGGCATAAGCCCACCAGTATTTACCAAACACCCGGTTGTAGAACGCAAACTGCTCGTACCCATAACCCGAATACCACGCAATAAACAACTCAGTAAGATAAGCAATACCTACTATCGAACCCGTCAACACAATAATCTTATTCATTGATTCGATATGCGCAATGGTAATGTAGTCTTCCAGTTTAAACAGGTAGCGGGTAATAACCATCAACGTTTCCACCATGGCGAAGCCCGAGAAGATGGCGCCGGCAACGAAGTACGGAGGGAAGATAGTGGTGTGCCAGCCTGATACAACCGATGTGGCAAAGTCGAACGATACTATGGTGTGAACCGAAAGTACAAGCGGGGTACACAACCCGGCCAATACTAGGGCCAACGATTCGAAACGCTGCCATTGCTTGGCATTGCCCTGCCAGCCAAATGCCAGCATATTGTATATCCATTTGCGCCATTTGTTTTTTGAACGGTCGCGGATAGTGCCAAAATCGGGCATTAAACCCGAGTACCAGAACAACAGCGAAACTGAAAAGTAAGTTGAAATCGCAAACACGTCCCAAAGCAGCGGTGAGTTAAAGTTTACCCAAAGCGGGCCACGGGTGTTGGGCAAAGGGAAAATGAAGGGGGCGTCCCATACACGGCCCATGTGGAAAATGGGGAACATACCGGCACAAATAACCGCGAAAATTGTCATCGCCTCGGCAGCGCGGTTAATCCCCGTCCTGTAACGCTGGCGGAACAACAACAATATGGCTGAAATGAGTGTACCGGCATGGCCTATACCGATCCACCAAACGAAATTGGTAATATCCCAGGCCCAACCTATTGTTTTATTTAAACCCCAGGTACCTATACCAAACCATACCGTCCATGTTAAACAAAACACAAAGAAAGCTGCCCCGGCGCCTGTCAGTAACGTGGCAATTACCCATAATGTGGTAATTCTTTCAGTTGGCCTTACAAGGTCGTCAGTTATTTTGGTATAGTTTTTATCTAACCCATTAATGAGCGGCTCCCTAAACTCGGATTCGTATGCGTGCATATCTTACTTTGTTTTCTTTTTTCCTTTTCTGCCTCCCTGTTTTAAGCCCGGCAAGCAACGGCTTTTACTGCAAAAACTAATTACACTTTATCATGGTAGTAATCCAGTACTTCGTAAACCTTCTCTTCATCGCGGTTACGTACCTGGGTTAAATACATAATATTGGGCATGGTATGTAAATCTTCAATTACACCAAAGGCGCGCTCGTCGTTAAACTTCTTATAAACCACGCTTTCCTTGTTGTTCCTGTCGCCAAAGGTTATAGCATTGGTAGGGCAGGCAGTTTGGCAGGCAGTGCTTACATCGCCAAACTTCCTCACTGTTCCGTCTTCGTTCAGTTCCATATCGGCCAATACACGGTTGCCTTTCTTGGCTTCCAGTTTACCGGCTTGCAGGCGCTGCACGCAGAACGAACATTTTTCCATTACCCCACGGCACCTTACGGTTACATCCGGGTTTAACACCATACGCGTAAGCGGTTCGTGCATCGAAAGCGTAGCCTCGCTTAATGGCCTGTTGTTATCGGTGCCCCATTTCTTATCAAACGAATCGGCCTGCTGGTAATCGTACCAGTTAAACCTTCTTACTTTATAAGGGCAGTTGTTAGCACAGTAACGGGTACCAATGCAACGGTTATAAACCATTTGGTTCAAACCTTCGCTGCTATGGTTAGTAGCGGCCACTGGGCAAACGTTTTCGCAAGGGGCATTATTACATTGCTGGCACAGCATCGGTTGGAAAACCACATCCGGGTTTTCTTCAGTACCGGTATAGTAGCGGTCAATACGCAGCCAGTGCATTTCGCGGCTGCGCCTAACCTGGTCCTTACCTACCACCGGCACATTGTTTTCGGCATTACAAGCCACTACGCAGGCGCCACAACCGGTACAAGTGTTCAGGTCAATTACCATCGACCAGTTCGGGCCGGGGTAATCGTGCTTGTAGTATAATGTTACAAGTTCTTCAAGTATCTCCTTGCGGTCTTCATTACCGGCAGCAGGGTCTTTCTTGTAATCTTTCAAAATGGTTTCCTTCACCACTTTGCGGGTCTTAACGCCGCCAAGGTCTTTTAACCTGATGTTAAAGTGGGTTTGGGTAATAGCCAGTTGTTCGGTTTTGTCGGTTTTTTCAATAGTAGCTTTCGCAATATTGGTAAAGCCGCCGTCCTTGCTGGTTAAAAACCCAAATACATTTTTACCGTTTTTCAGTTCATCGTTTACCACTGCTTCGCGGCCATAACCCAAGGCTACGCCAAACACACCTTCAGGGGTGCCCGGCACACCGGCTACAGGTAGCTCCACGCTCTGCCCGTTAACAGTCAGTTTGGCTACGGCATACCTTTTCTCCTTAAAATCAGGGTCAATATTGTAGCCGTTTTTGTTCATCCATATAGGGCTGGCAATAATGTAGTTGTCCCAGGTAATTTTTGAAACCGGGTCTGGCAATTCCTGCAACCAGGGGTTATCTGCCCAGTAACCATCGCCAATGGCAATTGATTCATAGAATTTCACCTGCACATCGCCCAGCGAAGAAGCTGTTGAGACAAGTGCCGAAGCAGCATCGGCTGCACCGCTGCCATTAAACGAACCCTTGCTGTCTGCACCCGCAGTTTCTACTTCCGCATCGCGCACGGCATTATCCCAAAACGCCCAGAAAGCAGCAGTATATTCCTTTTGCTTCCCGTAAATATTGCTTTCCCAGTATTGCTGTATGTAATCGTAGTACGAACCCTCTTTGCCGGCCCATCTCAGCATGGTATCGCCAAACTGGCGGGTATCAAACAATTTTGAAATAGCGGGTTGGGTAAGGTTAAAAATGCCCGCCTTAGGTTCGCCATCGTTCCAGCTTTCCAGCCAGTGGCTGTCAGGCGCAACATACGAACATGCAGCCGAGGTTTCATCCAGCCTGTTGGCAAACGAAACACTCACATCCGCTTTCTTCAGGGCTTCTGCCAAACCTTTAACCGGCGAAGTAAACACCGGGTTCGATTCGTAAAACAACACCGCCTTAATGCTGCCGTTGTTCAGGCCTTCAATCAAATTAGTAATGGCTTTATCCGAACCTTGCTTGGTATTGTATGGACGGTCCCAGGTAATGGTGGTTCCATAGTTGCCAAGGGCATTGTTTACGGCATTGGCCAGTATTTGGGCATTCACGTCGTTTGAACCTACCACTAAAAGCGATTCGCCTTTAGCGCCCATCAGTTCCTGCGCAATCTTGCCGTATTTCTCGTTTTTGGCACTGCCACCAGTTACTACATTGTAAATATCTACCAGTGCGGCCAGTTCTTCCGATGGCTTAACCGGTACGCGCTTATCGGCTTTATAGCCGGTCATGGTTGGAACCGCCTCAATTTGAATATGGCGGCTCATATCGCTCTTCTCTTTGCTAACGCGGCGGTTTAAAGCATAGTCTGCCGAAAACTCAACCGGCGATAACCAAGTACCCAGAAAATCGGCGCCTATGCTTACAATTACTTTTGCTTTTGCAAAATTGTAAGAAGGTATCAGCCTTTTGCCAAAAGTTTTATCGTTGGCATCCAGCATGCCTGAGTACGAAATACTGTCATAAACCAGGTGTTGGAATTTATCGCCGCCCAAAGATTTGCCAAATTCGGCAATGGCAGCATTGGTGGAAGGCGATATAATACTTGATGAAAACAGCACTACTTTTCCATTGGCAGCTTTTAGCTTCTCCCCTATTTCTGCGTCGGCTTTTTCCCAGGTAATATTTTCCTTTCCGCGCATTGGGTTGCGGTAGCGGCCGCCATCATACAGGCTAAGTACCGAGGCCTGTGCGCGCGGGCTGGTTCCGCCTTTGGTTACACGGGCATTTTTGCTTTCGCGGCCTTCAATTTTTATAGGGCGGCCTTCGCGTGTTTTTACCAGTACAGCACAGTAGTCGCCGTTTTGGTAAAAAGTAGAGGCATAATAATTGGCAATGCCCGGCGCTATTTCCTCTGGCCTCCAGATGTATGGAATAGATTTACGAACCGGCATTTCACAACTGGCGGCTATGGTGGCCGCAGTTACGCTAAAGCCCAGCATCTTCAAAAAGTCGCGCCTGTTCGATTTGCCTGTCGAAATAGGTTCGGTAATAGAGCTTAACACCGGCAGTTCTTCGCTGAATTCCTTATCGGCAACCTGCTTGTAACCTTCCAGTTGTTCCTTTTCTTCTATCCCTTTCCAGTAAATTTTCTCAGCCATTGATTTATGTTGATAGTTATCAGTTAAAATAGATTCTTTTTAGTAATGACATTTTTGACATTCAGTGCCACCTATTGTCTCTACAGTTACCTTGCTAATGGCGCCGCTCTTCAGTTCATCATGTATTTTTTGGTAGGTGCTGTAGTAGTTGTTCGAGGCAAACTGCACCTCGGTATTGCGGTGGCAGTTAATACACCAGCCCATCGAAAGCGGGGCGTATTGGTAAACCTGCTCCATGGTTTCAATAGGGCCGTGGCAGGTTTGGCATTTAATTTTACCGGCATTTACGTGCTGTGCATGGCTGAAAAACACATGGTCGGGCAGGTTGTGTATGCGCACCCACTCAATAGGTTTTGGTGTTTTCGAGTAGGTTTTGGTGGCAGGGTCCCAACCCACAGCGGCATAAATTTTGGCAATTTCCTCGGTGCCGTATTTAGGCCCTTTGCTTACCTGCTTGTGGCAGTTCATACAAGTGTTCAGCGACGGGATGTTCGAGTTTTTGCCTTTATAAGCTGTTTGGTGGCAGTACTGGCAATCAATTTTATGGGTACCGGCG
>DASZPC010000323.1:0-6849 GCA_035550455.1 Chitinophagales bacterium
GCTACAGGTGATACTGGCGCACAAGGCGACACCGGTGCAACCGGTGCTACTGGTGATACCGGTTCTACCGGCGCACAAGGCGATACTGGCCCTACTGGAGCTACTGGTGATACCGGTTCACAAGGCGATACAGGCCCTACCGGTTCTACCGGCGCACAAGGCGACACCGGCCCAACCGGCGCTACAGGCCTGTTACCTGACGGTACGGCCGCAGGCAACACCCCTTACTGGGATGGTACACAATGGGTGGTTAGTAGTAACAACATATATAATAATGGTGGCAATGTGGGTATAAATATCCCTTTGCCCGGTGCTACTTTAGATGTGAATGGCGATTTTAAATTAACCGATGGCACACAGGCCGATGGTTATGTGCTAACCTCTGATGTAAACGGCCTCGCTTCATGGAAAAGCCTCGATAGCCTTGGGGCCATTTACAGGGCGGGCAATGGTATTACCCTGCAGGGCGATACTATTAATTCAACGTGGAACTATGCCCCGAATGGAGTGGATATATACAACAATAATACACGCTATGTGGGGGTAGGTACCGATGTGCCCCAGCAAAGCCTTAGTGTAAATGGCGGTTTAAATATCGACCAAGGCAGCAATAATTCCGGTAACGTGTTGAACAGCCTTACCTTTGGTAGCAATAGCAGTGAAGGAATCGGTTCAGACAGGACTGGCGGTTCTGCTAATCCAAACGGCCTGGATTTTTATACAAATGGCAACAACCGCATGGCAGTTACAAACGATGGCCACGTAGGTGTGGGAACCAATACACCGGCAGCTACACTTCATGTTACCGGTACAACCACCGATGATTCAATTGTGGCGCGTTTCGATGGCAGCAACGATGCCGGAACGGCAGTACAGGTTAACTCGTCTGCATCGGGCGGCCATAACTGGGCGCTTATTTCAACGGCTGATAATGCCGGTGAAGGCAACGGCAAAATGCTGGTGAAAGATATTTCCAACAGTAAGGTTGCTGTAACCCTTGATAGCGCTGGCCACATGGGCCTTGGCAATACTAACCCTGCGGCTACGCTTGATGTAAAAGGTACGGTGAAATATGTTGATGGCAACCAGGCCAATAACAAAGTACTGGCATCCGATGCCAATGGTAATGCTTCATGGAAAACAATCAGTTCGTTAGGTGGGTACACTGGTGGTTATGGTATAACCATTTCTGGCCAGGTAATCAATTCCGTTTGGACTAAAGTGGGCAACGATATTTACAATAACAATACAGCCAATGTTGGTATAGGGGTTACAATGCCTAACTATCCTTTAGATGTTAACGGGGATATTAATACTTCACTGGGCTATACCATAGCGGGTACAGCCGCTGCAGGTACCTTTTTAAGGGGCAATGGCACTAATTTTGTAGCCAGCAGCCTGGTAATGCCCGATGCTGCCACCACAGGCGATATATTGTATGCCACCGGTACAAATACCATTGGTAATTTAACCGATGTAGCCACCGGTAGCGTATTAACATCGGGTGGTGTTGGTGCGGCACCGGTTTGGAATACTGTTAACTCGCTTGCATGGGGCTTAAAAGGTAACAACGGCATTTTCCAACCGGCAGTTCCTACCAACTATGGCACATCCACATTTGGCGCCAGCGAGAACTGGCTGGGCAATACCGATGCCAAAGACCTTGCCTTTGGTGTAAATAATAAAGAAAGAATGAGGATTGTAGGAAATACAACCTCTACCACTTTGTATGGCGCGGCAGTAACAGTTAAAGAAGGTAACGTAGGCGTAGGTGTACCACAACCACTTTACCGTTTAACTGTTGGCGACCCAACTTACGATGCTGGAAACATACTGATGGTAGGCTGGCCCAACAGGTATGCTAATGGTAGCATTACCAGCCCCACAATAGGCCAGGAAATGTCGCGCAATACCCTTGCCTTCCCCGGATTCCGCGATTATTGGGGAGGTAACAAAATCGGGGCATCTATCATTGCCATTAACAAAGCAGGCTCTACCACAGGTGGGTATAGTGTGGTGGGCGAAACACAATCTACCGACCTGGCATTTGCCACAGCCTCGCCTTCTAACGATGCCAACAATGAACCAACCGCTACTGAAAAAATGCGTTTAACTGATGCGGGTTATCTGGGCCTGGGGGTTTCAGTGCCAACCGCACAATTACATACTACCGGCACTGTACGCTTTGCCAATTATACCAGCGGCTTGCTTTCGGTTGATGCCAGTGGTAATTTAGGGGTAAGCAGCGGCAGTAGTTTATTTACGGCAGGCTCGGGTTTAGCCTGGAGCGGTACTACGCTTAACAGCGTGTGGAACGGTACCACTAATTCGGGTAATCTTACTTACAATGGCAGCCAGGCAATTATGAAGCTGACAGACAGTTATGGCGGTTTGCACATAGAGGGCATGAGTGGCGGTGAGGCATCTATTGCCTTACAACCCGATAATGTTTCAGACGGTGCAGCGGGGCAATGGATTCTTTATACTAACGGGGCGCAATTAAACAGCGCTAATGACTTTGCGTTGTTTAACAGCGGTTTAGGAAAACCTTCATTTGTAATACAAGAATCTACAGGTAATGCAGGTATAGGCACCAACGCTCCTTCAGCCAAAATGGAAGTAGCAGGTACAGGAACTACTGAATTGAGGATTAGCTCTACATCAGGCTTTGGTTCAGCCCAGTTAAGCTTTATAAGTGATAAAGGCCTTGCATCGGAATGGCGGCCCGGCTATATCATTTCAAACGATGGCGCCCCAGGGGGTACGTATACCGGCAGGCTCGATTTTTATACCAACGGAACCAGTTCAGCTAATAAGTTTGGTTCGGTATATGCCATGAGTATTTACAATGGTAGCGTGGGCATAGGCGTAACGGCCCCTACTGCCCAGTTGCATACTAATGGCACCGTTCGTTTTGCCAATTATACTAACGGGTTACTTTCGGTTGATGCCAATGGTAATTTAGGGGTAAGCACCGGCAGTAGTTTATTTACAGCGGGTAATGGTTTAAGCTGGAGCGGTACTACACTCAACAGCAACTGGACTGTAACAGGCAATGATATTGCGAATAACAATTCAGGTAAGATAAATATGTATGGCCATGCGGGCATAAACAACTATTTAAACACAGGTGTAGGCCCGGCCTATACTATTCAGTTCTCTGATGGCTCTGGAGGTTACACCAACTCAGCAACAATTTACCGTAACGCGGTGCAGTTAGGCGATAACAGCGACCATTTTAATCACCTGAAACTGAATATAGCTAACGATGTTAATCTTCTTAGCCTTGGTGATGTAGATAACCACGCAAATGGTTTTAAATTCCAACTTAACAACAGCTCACAGCAAATAAGAATAGGAGATGCTGATGGCGTAAGCACAGGTGTGGTAATGGTAGTTGATAATCCTGATACAACTGTTACCGTACCTGTTGGCAAGTTTGGCATAGGGATTGGTAATCCTTCTGCCCAGTTACATACTACCGGCACAGTACGCTTTGCAAACTATACCAGTGGTATGTTAGGCGCCGATGCCAGCGGAAACCTGCAAACACGCACCGTAACCGGCACCACCCAGCAAATAGATATAACTAACGGAAACGGTGTATCGGGTAACCCTACTGTTAGTATGGATGCCACTTATGCTGAAGCTATAAAAGCAGGTTTTGTACTTTCAGGTGGCGGCACCGTTACTTTTGATAACAGCAGTGAGCTGAGTTGGAGCAACAGGTTTATAGTTATAAGCAATGGCGGAGGTTCACAGTTTTCAACCAACGGGTATTTCGATATTAACCTACCCTCAGTAGGTACTACTATTACCGGCGTAAACGGCGCAGGCAATACTACCGTAACTGCCGGGGGTATACCTTTAGGCGGATGGCAGGCTTTATATTATATCCTCCCAATAGGCAGTAACAATACTTCGCTGCCGGGTAATTTCAGGGTTTCATCTTATATCGGGACTTATACAATACCTGAAAACTGGATATTACTGGCAATTAAAAACGGCGATGACAACACGCTTAAACTGGGCACCGGCGCTATTATGCAATTGGGGCAAACATGGATGGCAGGAAGTGGAACAGCTCAAAATTCCGGAGGCGCCAACTATATTCAAAACGGTACTTCACAACAGGCTTCCTCTAACTTTAATATCAGTGGTAACGGAACTATTGGGGGAACTGCAACCATGGGTACTGCTGCGGTAACAAATAACCTTACTGTTGGAGTTAACGCTAGCGTTACCAATAATGCAAGCATCAGCGGTTATGCTACTGTGGGCCACAACCTTACTGTGAACGATTCTTTACAGATAGGTAGTTCAGGTGGTATCGCTTCAACACCATCAAGTTGGGGAACCATTGGTTTAACAGCACAACGGAATGGATATTACGGTATATTATTTGGCCAACCTTCTGTTGCACCCAATCTTATGTATGACGCCGGCGGTAATGGTGGTATGTATGAACCAAGCAACGGTAACTGGGCAACTTATTTTACTGCCAGTACACAGCACCTTACCATCAACGGAACCTCTGACTATGGAACAACACTGGGCGTTAACGGAACCGGGTATTTTAGCGGTAATGTAGGTATTGGCAACAATAATCCAGGTGCTAAGCTTGATGTAAACGGTACAGTGAAATTTGAAAGTTTAACCAACGGTTTGCTTTCGGTAGACGGCAGTGGTAATGTAGGTGTAACAAATGGGGCCACCAATTATATTGTAAACGGCACCGGCCTGCAAGGCTCATCTAATTTCAACATCAGTGGCAATGGAACCATAGGAGGAACCCTGCAGGTGGGCGTTTCGGGTACTATCAACTCAACACCTGATAACTGGGGTACTATTGGTTTAGGTACTGCAAGAGGGGGATTTTATGGTATTGTTTATGGTACTACCACCGCAGCACCCGATATAATGTATGACGCCAGCGGTAATGGTGGTATGTATGAACCAAGCAACGGTAACTGGGCAACTTATTTTACTGCCAGTACACAGCATCTTACCATCAATGGAACCTCTGACTATGGAACTACTTTAGGAGTTAACGGAACTGAATATGTTAGTGGTAATGTAGGTATTGGCAACAATAATCCAGGTGCTAAGCTTGATGTAAACGGTACAGTGAAATTTGAAAGTTTAACCAACGGTTTGCTTTCGGTAGACGGCAGTGGTAATGTAGGTGTGGTTAATGGAGCTACCAACTATATTACTAATGGTACTTCGCAGCAGGCAAGCTCTAATTTCAATATCAGTGGTAATGGTACCATAGGGTCAACACTTACCACTGGGGGCTTTAAAATGGCTACTGGCGCCAGCAACGGTTATGTATTAACCAGCGATGGAAGCGGTAATGGCACCTGGCAGGCAGCCAGCGGAACAAATATATATACCAGTGATGGTTCGCTTACCGGTAACCGCACGGTAACCATGGGCGCTGATAACCTTACCTTCAGCGCTACCAATGGCAACTTTTATTTCTCGCCAACGGGCAGCAGCGCCAACCAGGGCAATATAGCCATGGGGCATAGCCTGGTTTCTACAGGTGGTAATAGTTTAGCGGTGGGTTATCTGGATGTTTCAACAGGCAATGAAAGCCTTGCATTGGGGCTTGGCGACAGTGCTACCGGTAACCAAAGTGTATCATTAGGTTACAATAACTCTGCAACAGCGTTCGTAGCTGTTGGTATTGGCCTTCAGAATAAGGCATGGGGCAGTAACAGCCTTGCGCTTGGCGAAAGTAACAGGGCTACCAATGGCCGGTCTTATGCCATTGGTTACAACAATACCGTTTCAGGGGGTATTAGTTTTGCGTATGGTAATGGAAATACTATTGCGGGCAACAATGCTTTGGCGCTGGGTACCGGCAATACCGCTTCGGGTAACGCCAGTTCAGCAATTGGCCAGGGGGTTACCGCCCCGTCATTTAGCGAAATGGCGCTTGGCTCGTACAACACCACTTATACCCCTTCATCTTCCAGTAGTTGGGTTTCAACCGACAGGTTGTTTGGTATTGGTAATGGACAATCTTCAGGCAGTACTTCCGATGCCTTGGTGATACTTAAAAACGGAAATACAGGTATAGGCGTTCCATCGCCGGGGGCTAAACTTGAGGTTAATGGCCTTACAAAAACCACTACTTTCCAAATGACAAACGGCGCCAGCAACGGTTATGTGCTTACCAGCGATGCCAGCGGTAATGCAACATGGCAGGCGGCTTCAGGCGGTGGTTCAACACACGCTGTTGGCGATTACTATGGTGGTGGGGTGGTATTTTGGGTTGACCCTACCGGCACACATGGTTTAATTTGCGCAATAAGCGACCAAAGTACCAGCGCGCCCTGGGCAGCAGGTGCACCATCCAGTTCAAATTCTTCGTATGCACTTGGGTCAGGTACATTTACCGGCGCTATTAATACTTCCGTTATTATAAGTTCTATGTTAATTTATTACCCGGGGGTATCAACTACTTATGCCGCCCGTATTTGTAATGAGTACTCAGTAACTGTAGGTGGTGTAAATTATGGTGGCTGGTATTTGCCATCGCAGGCCGAGTTACAGTTAATGTATAACAACATGAGCACTATTAATACTACTGCTGTTGCAAATGGAGGTAGTAACTTTGCAACTTCTAACTATTGGAGTTCAACTGAGGGAAGCGGCTATAATGGCCAGCAGGTTAACTTTAGCAGCGGTGGCGTAAGCGGTAACGCAAAAGACAGCAATTACCACGTGCGTGCGGTGAGGGCCTTCTAAATTAATGAAGCTTAATTTTTTTAAATGGCTGCCCCGTAAATGGCAGCCATTTTTTTTCTTTGTGCTATGAAAAAAACATTTGCACTTTGG
>DASZPC010000324.1:0-3238 GCA_035550455.1 Chitinophagales bacterium
CAACCTTGCCTTCTCCTCTGCCACACGCTTTTGTATATCGGCTAATGAACCTTTGGGTATGGCCGAAATCAGGTTGCGGGTATAATCACGTTGGGGGTTATTATAAATTTCATCACTCTCGCCCATCTCCTCTATTTTGCCCCGGTTCATAACCACCATCCGGTCGCTCATAAACTTCACTACCGATAAGTCGTGCGATATAAATATGTAGGTAAACTTAAACTCTTCGCGCAGTTGTATCAGCAGGTTAAGCACCTGCGCCTGCACTGATACGTCCAGCGCCGATACCGACTCATCGCATATAATAAATTTCGGGTTCAGGGCCAGGGCGCGGGCTATACAAATACGCTGCCTTTGCCCGCCGCTAAACTCGTGCGGGTAACGGCTGAAAAACTCCGGCTTCATGTTCACCTTGCCAAGCAATTCAATCACCTTCTCTTTGCGTTCTTTCTCGTTGCTGTAAATACCATGCACCGTCATAGGTTCCATAATGGCATTGCCTATGGTAATACGCGGGTTTAAAGATGAATACGGGTCCTGGAAAATTATCTGCATGTGCTCCCGCATCTGCTTCATGTCGTTATTATTAAGGCCCAGTATGTTTTTATTATCAAACACAATTTCGCCGCCATGCGCAGGCACCAGCCGCAACACAGTGCGCCCCAGCGTGGTTTTCCCGCACCCCGACTCGCCCACCAGTCCCAATGTTTCGCCCTCGTACACATCAAAACTTACATCATCCACCGCCTTTACATAATCAGTGGTTTTGCCAAAAAAGCTCCTCCCCACCGGAAACCACGTTTGCAGGTTCTTTACCTGCAATATTGGTTTGCTCTTCATTAACTGTTCCCGGCGGGCGCGTGTTTCCTCTTCCGAAATCACCACGGCGTTTATCGCTTCCTCAACCGTCGTACTCCTTTCAATTATTTCACCGTTCTCGGCTTCCGTCATAAAATCAACCACCGTAGGCAGTTTACGCAGGCGTTTGCCAAGTGGTGGCCGGCATGCCAGCAAACTTTTGGTGTAAGGGTGTTTGGGGTTGCCAAAAATCTCCAGCACCGTGCCCTGTTCCACTATTTTGCCCTTGTACATTACCAGCACCCTGTCGGCCACTTCGGCTATTACGCCCAGGTCGTGCGTAATAAACATTACAGAGCTGTCAATTTCGCCTTTCAGTTGGGCCATCAAATCAAGTATCGTAGCCTGCACGGTTACATCAAGCGCAGTAGTGGGCTCATCGGCAATTAATATCGATGGATTGCAACTCATGGCCATAGCAATCATTACGCGCTGCTTTTGCCCGCCGCTAAGTTGGTGTGGGTAAGCATCTAATATACGCTGGGGGTTCGGCAGTTTTACCTTCTCAAACATTTTCAGCGTTATTTGCTGCGCCTGCTGTTTCGAAACCTTTTGGTGCAGTTGTATAGCCTCCATTACCTGGTCGCCGCAGGTAAATACCGGGTTTAGTGATGTCATCGGCTCCTGGAAAATCATGGCAATTTCATTGCCCCTGTATTTCCGCATTTCAGCTTCACTAATCTTGGTCAGGTCTATCTGCCTTCCGTCTTTAGTATGGAAAATAATTTCGCCCGAGGCAATCCTGCCCGGCGGGTTAGGTATAAGCCGCATGATCGAAAGCGAGGTTACCGATTTACCCGAACCCGATTCGCCCACTATACCAATAGTTTCGCCGCGGTTTAAGGTAAAACTTACATCATTTACAGCACGCACTATACCATCATCGGTTTTAAACTCGGTAACCAGATTCTTTACTTCAAGTAATAATTTGCTCTCGGCCATATGGTTATTAAGGGTCTTTTTAACTAACGGCTAAAAATATCTTTAAATCAGTACTTCGCAAAAAAAGGCGCAAAAACCTGCGTTTTTGCATAAAAATAGCCAACCACTGTTAACACAGCATATTCATAGGGTCACAAGGCACAATAAAATCCGTTTACCCCCAGTTATTATTAAAAGCAAACTAAAGTCCTTATGCACTAAACTATACTTCATTTATTATTCGTTCACTAAAACCAATCAAGTATGGAAAGCAATCAAAACGGAGCAGGCCGCAAAAAGCTTTATATCAGCGCTATCATAGCGTTGCTGCTCATTAACGGGGTTACGCTTTACTTTCTGTTCTCGGAAAATACCGAAAAAACAGACCTTAGCACACAAAAAACCGCGTTGGAAATGAACTTTAAAAACCTTTCCGACTCGCTCGATGCCAAAAGCATGGAAATTGACCGCTATGTGGGCAAAAACACTGAACTGGACAAGGCTATTGCCGAAAAGCAACAAATGCTTGATAAGGAAAAAAAGGAAATAGCCCACCTTTTGGCACATAACAAAATTACCACTGGCGAAATTGCCAAAGCCAAACAAATGCTGGCCCAGTACGAAGCTTCTATCAACGACCTTAAAGGACAGGTAGCCGAGCTTACTAAACAAAACCAGCAGCTTACAGCGCAAAACCAACAGCTTAACACCGACCTTACCTCCGAGCGTAATACCACCGCTCAGCTTACCGAACAAAATACCGGCTTAAGTAAAAAAGTAGAGTTGGGTTCGTTGCTGCCTGTTGCGCAGTTAAATGTAGAAGCCATTAAAACACGTAACAATGGTAAAGAAGTGGCTGTTCATAAAGCAAAAGCCGCCGAAAGCCTTAAAATAAGCTTTGAAACTGGTGCTAATCAGGTAATTGACCCCGGCCCGGTAAGCGTTTTTGTAAGGATTATTAACCCTAAAGGCGAAACCATTGCCGTAGCCGACCAAGGCTCAGGCACCATGCAGTGCGACCAGGCCACCCCTTGCCAGTACACCAAACGTGCCGATTTTGACTACAACCAAACAAACAAAAAAGTGGTGCTTTACTGGAGCCAGAACATAAAAGACCCCGGCACCTATAAAGTGCAGCTTTACCAAAGCGGCCATGTAATTGGCCAAAGCGAGGTAAAACTCAGCTAAGCTCCGCTAACTTTTCTTGCTATAAAAAGGCCTCTGCCGTACAGGTAGGGGCCTTACTTTTTTAACAAATCCACGCCGCTGTGTATAATTTTGCGGTTGATTTCCCGCCTGTTGTAGATAACTGCTAAAAGCATAAATTTGCCCCCCAACCCAAATCGCTTACATTTGAAAACCAAAACTTAAAACCACATGGAAAATAACCAGGAAGGAGGAGGAAGTAAAAGGATTTACATACTTATTATTGTGCTTTTGTTGCTCATAAATGGTGTAG
>DASZPC010000325.1:0-6338 GCA_035550455.1 Chitinophagales bacterium
TAGAGGCCACCGGCTGGCCCAGTGCTAATTTTAAAGGCGGTAAAGCAGAATTGCTGGCCGGTTTAAGCGAAAACTCTGCCGAGCTTGCTTCGTTTATTGCTACTAAGGATAACAGCTTTTTAGAAAGCGCCATTACCTATAAAAACACCAAAGGCATTGAGTTTAATAACAAAGTAGAGGATATTCTTTACCATGTGGTAAACCATGCCAGCTTCCACCGGGGGCAGTTGGTTACTATGCTGCGCCAGCTTGGTTTTGATAAGTTCCCTCCGCAGGACCTTATTGCTTACATACGCGAATTAAAATAACGAGGATATCTGCTCCAGGTTTTGCAATTTCCAGTCGGCTATGGCAAAGCGCGGGTCGTTGAACTGTGGAGGGTCTGGTACTGCCACGCACTGCATTTTAGCCGCTTTGGCTGCCAGCACGCCGTTTAGTGAATCTTCAATTACCAAACATTTTTCGGGCCTTATGTTAAGTGTTTCAGCGGTACGTAAAAACACTGCCGGGTGTGGTTTGCCATACCGTTCATGCTCAGCGGAAACCAGCAGGCGGAAATATTCTTCAATTTCAAGTCTTTCAACAGTGGCTTTAATCAGGCGCATAGCCGATGAACTGGCAAGGGCCAGCGGCATACCTTTACTTTTAAAATAACCGAGCGAGGCCACTGCCCCTTTCATGCCCACTGCCTCCTGCCTTATATAACCTTCCATTGCATCAATTACTTCATCGTGTATTTGCTCTTTCGTTTTGCCATGCCAGGGGGCCCGGCGCCACCAGTATTCCACCACCTCATCGAACCTGAAACCGGTGGTTTGTTTGCAGTCATCATCAGTAAGGTGCAGTCCCACTGTGGCAAAAACTTTTATTTCGGCTTTGCGCCAAAAAGGCTCTGAATCAATCAAAAGCCCGTCCATATCATAAATAACCAAATCAAAGTTTTGCAACATATCCTTTCAGGGGTGTTCCTACGGGTAAATACTATTACTTTTGTGCGAATAAAGCGTGCGGCTTGGAAATTCTTTCAAATTTCTTTTCACATTTTGTTCAGCCCGACCCCAAAACGGCTTTGCTGGTAGTAATAAACCTGATTGTAATAGAAAGCCTGCTTTCGGTTGATAATGCCGCCGTGCTTGCCTCGCTGGTAATGGGTTTGCCGGCGCCGTTGCGCAAGCGCGCTTTGCGCATAGGGGTGGTGTTTGCTTATATATTCAGGGGCCTGGCACTTGTTTCGGCAAAGCTGTTAATTCAGATAAGTTGGTTAAAGTTGGTGGCCGGTGGGTATTTATTATACCTGTTTGCTGAATTCTTTTACAAAAAGATAACCGGGAGTAGTGGGGATGATAGCGAAAGCCTTACCCGTAAGGAACGTAAAATACTTTGGCTAAACCAGTTTTGGAGTACGGTGCTGATGGTGGAGGTAATGGACCTTACTTTTTCGATAGACAATGTTTTTGCAGCTGTAGCTTTTACCAAAAATATTTACCTGGTATGCACCGGTGTGTTTATTGGCATTATTACCATGCGCATAGTAGCTGGGTATTTTGTAAAGCTAATGGAGCGTTTTCCGTTTTTAGATACGGTTGCCTTTATAGTTATTGGCATATTGGGTTTGCGCCTGTGTACCGATTTTTTCTGTTTCTATTACCCCGAAAACCCCTTGTGCAGTTATACACATGGCGGTAACGCAGAGTTTTACTTCTCCATTTTTACAGCCGCAGTGTTTTTTACACCTATCCTTGTTTCGCTGGCGTTTGGCAGGGCGAAAAAATAAATCACTCTCTCATCAATACCTGCAAAGTAGTGCGGCTTATTTGGCGGATAAGGATGTCCTTATCCTTAGTAAGTTTATCAATAATGCCGGGGTTATAATGGCGGATGGTGAGCAGCGATAAGTTCTGTATTGGCGTAATGGAAAACTCGCCCGCCAGTTGCTCAACAATGTTATCAATCTTTTCTTTTTTATAATCCACCGCTATCGAGAAGCTGATGGCGGCATTCTGCATCATGTTAATGCGCAGGCGGTTTTCGGCAAAGGTGGCAAACACCTTACTCAGGTGGTCTTCGGCAATAAACGAAAAGTCTTTAGCTGAAAAGGAGAGGAGCAACTGGTTGCGTTTCCAGATTATAATTGGGGGAAGGAAACTGGTATTGGCATTGGCTGAAATTACCGAGCCGCGCTTGCTGTAGTTTACAAAGCTGCGCACCTCCAGCGGTATGTTTTTGTTCTGTATGGGCTTAATGGTTTTGGGGTGGATGACGCTGGCGCCATAGTAAGTCATTTCAATGGCCTCGTGATAGGTTATTTCGCTCAAAAACTGTGCATCGGGATATTCCTTCGGGTCGGCATTCATAATGCCTTCCACATCTTTCCATACGGTCATGCGTTCGGCATTCAGCGAGTAGGCGAATATCGAAGCGGTATAATCCGAGCCTTCGCGGCCCAGGGTAGTGGCAAAACCTTCGGGCGTGCAGCCCACAAAGCCCTGCGTAATTACAAAGCCGGTTTTTACCAATTCGGTTACTTTCTTGTTAATGGCTGTTTCGGTTTTTTTGAAATCAACCTTGCCCTCGGTATAGGCATTGTCGGTAAACAATACCTCTTTTACATTAAGCAAAGTGTTTTTAAGCCCCAGTGAATTGGCATAATCGCTTACCACTGTGGTTGACATGTATTCGCCAATGGAAACCACCTGGTCGTAGATATAATTGTAGTTGCGTGAATTGTTGCTTTTTAAAAAATCGCGCACCCCGTCAATCAGTTTCTGTACATCGGCCACCGCTTTTTGCATATCGCTGTTGCCGTACAGCTCTTTCATAATGGCATAGTGCTTTTCAAACAGCGTATCAAGGGCTTTTTCCCACTCTGGTTTACCGGCGTAGTACAGGTTTACAACATTTTCAAGTTCATTAGTGGTTTTGCCCATTGCCGAAATAACCACTACTTTCTCATTAAAGCTGTTCTCCTTTAAAATGGTGGTCACATTTTTTACTGCACTGGCATCTTTTACCGATGCCCCACCAAATTTGTATACCTGCATGTTCATAATATGATAAAATAACTGTTTAGTAATTATATCCGTGTGGGGTAATTAAAATTTGTTTTCCCTGCTCGTTACATAAGCGGCAATTTCCTGTTTGCTCATGCGGCAGTTAATCCATTCGGGGTCAAGTTCGGCGCCAATTTTCTTGTAAAATTCAATAGCCGGGGTGTTCCATTCCAGTACCTGCCAGCGTATTTGGTTCACGCCATCATCATAAGCAGTCTGTAACACCATGTCAATTAGCTTTTTGCCTATCCCATACCGGCGGAATTTTTCGGTAACCACCAGGTCGTCCAGGTAAATAAGTTTGCCTTTCCAGGTGCTGTAGGCGGTGTAATACAAGGCCATGCCAATAATATCGCCTGTTGCAACCTCCTCGGCCACAAAAACCTGGTAAATGGAGTTTTTACCAAAACCATCTTCCAGCAGCATTTTTTCAGTATTTACCACTGCTTCGGGGGCGCGTTCAAATTCAGCCAGTTCTTTAACCAGCCTGAAAATGCCCGACACATCTTTTTCATCGCCTTTTCTGAAAACAAAACTCATCTTCTAAATTTGGAAGCGCAAAGATATTCAGGCAGTGGTATTTTGAAAGCCCTTTATGGCCTAATTCGGTTTTGGCATTCGGAAATTATCTGTCAGGTTTTAGTAGTGGGCCAATTCATGGTATATACCATCAACGCCGGGCTAAAGCCAACCACCCGTAAAAAGCATTGCCCAACTGGGTTGTTTTTTACGGGTGGTTGGTTAAGTTTCAGGCTTTGGTTAATGGGCCTGCCAATACGGTTTAACGAGTTTAATCCCGGATTTTTTAAAAGATTGTTGTTATTAATTCTGCTTGTTAATCCTTATTACTTTGGTGTTGCTACCCTGATGTATTTCAACAAAGTAAATTCCGGCGGTTAGCGTATTACCTGTTTCAAGGTAGTAATCGTTTGAAATATTTTCTTTTTGCATTATCGTTTGGCCTAATATATCGATAAGTTTTAAGCTAATTGGCTCAGAGCTACCGCTATGGATATTAACATGCAAAAGGTTATAAACCGGGTTAGGGTAAACAGATGCATTAAAATCTCCGTCGTTATCGGGCTGCGTGGCAACCTGTGATGAATAGTTGCCATCAGTTTTTCCAGAACCAAATTGGTTTTGAATATAAATGGTAGTACAAGCCTCCCCTACATCGCCACCGCTTTTGTTCTGGTCGCCGTCATGCACCATAAATTGAAGGTGGTAAGTGTGTCCGCTAATCAGGTTAAGGTCATTTACGTTCCAAACCACTTCTGCGCCATACCCCTCGTTGGGAAGTCCCGAAAACCCACCCGGAGGCGTGTCGCCGCCACCCAAATTCCATTGGTTTTTCGGGGTAGGGTCCGCATCCGGCGTTACCGTTACCTGTACTGGGTTTTTAGTTTCATCAACAGTTCGAACTGCCGCCTTCCATAAACCACACACGCGGCTGGGGGCAATGCCTACCCCTCCCTGCTGCCAATCGCCGCTGCGGTTGCCGGGGTTATCAGTAATATCAGTAATAAACAAAGCAGGCCACAAGGGGCGGCCGCCGCCTGCGGCTAAATCGTTACCAGATTGCTCCCCACTGGCAATAGTAGTGCCTACCAAAGGATAACTTATGCAGGAAGGGGTTGCAGAAGAAGGGGAAAAAGGATAATCTGTAGTGGTAGTGCCCGAACGGGTTTTTACAATCACCCTGCGTACGCCTAGTGTCATGGCATGTTCATCGTTATACCAAAGTTTGATTTCATTGGTATAAACTGGGCATGAAGTAACAGAACTTGGGTCGGAAGCTACTAGTACATCGCTTTCATTAAAAGCCACGCCCGAACGGGGAAGGTTACTATTATCAGGATAACCTAAACTACACGCAGTTGCGGGTGCATTTATAATTGTAGCAGAAGTTGAGGCTGTACAACCATTCGAATCCATTACCCCAAATGTATAAGTGCCTAAATCGAGCCCACTAAAAACGCCTGATGATTGATAAGAGCCGCTATTGATGTTATAGGAATAGGGGGGAATACCACCGCTGCCGTTTACTGTAACAGAACCATTAACGCTGCCTGAGCAGGTAATATTGGTTTGTGAATTCGATGCCTGTAATAAAGGAGGCTGGGTAATGCTAAACTGAACATTGGTAATGCAACCATTGTAGTCGGTAATTGCAATAGTATAGTTTCCGGCTCTAAGGTTATTAAAACTGCCCGTATAACTTACATTACCGCCATTAAGTTGATAAGTATAGGAACGGCCCTCGCCGGCTGAAATATGGATATAAGCGGTTGAATCGCCATAGCATGAAATAGCCCCCTGGCGTACGTCAGGGGTTATAGCCTGCGGCTCGCCAACATAAATAGGTTCACTGGTAGTTACGCAATTTTTATGGTCTTTTACAGTAACAATATAAGTGCCGGACGAAAGATTATTGAAGGAGCCCGAGTTACCATAATGCCCACCATTAATACTGTACTGGTATGGTGCTGTACCACCTGACGCCGATGCTGTAATTGAACCTGTGGCAGCGCCGTTACACTTTGCATTAGTAACAGAAATATTAAGCGCGGCACAATTAGTAGTGGGGCCACCTTTGGCATTTAAAAAACTTATTGACGATGCCAATAAAATAAATGTCAAAACCTGTTTGGCATATTTATGCACGGTTAGTATAGGTGCTTTCATTAAAAATCGGTTTGTGTTAATTAAAAAATAAAGAATGCCCTTTTATATTACAATATACATTCATCCTTAATAACCGAATGCATATTTTGTTAAGCAAAGTAAACTGAAAATTACAATTTGTCAAGTTTCGGGTAAGCGAAGCCGGGCTATTTGATTCAAAATAGACAACAATTAAAGGGGCCAAAGGGCATAATTTGGCTTCTTTAGCGAGGTAAATTCAAAGAGTTTTATGCTTTAAAATTACGCAAAATGGAATTACAGCTAAATAGGCCTGAACCTTTATAAAAACCGCCTTTTTGCAGGCGCATGGGGTTTCTGGGTCGGTATGTTAACAATATTGGGCTAGAGGCATCATGTTTTACCCGCTGCGGGCAAACCCTACAGGCAGGGGCATAAAAAAGCAACAAAATGTGTAGGTTTGCCGGTATGGAAACTACGATGGATAACAAGGTAAACTTATCAGATTTTGTAATCTCTTCAGGGAATATTGAAATGGCCAAAGTGCTGATATCGCTGGCCGAGGGCTGCAAGATAATTTCTCACCTTGTAAACAATGCCGGGGTTTCAGATATAATTGGCGGCCACGATACGATTAACATACAT
>DASZPC010000326.1:0-2921 GCA_035550455.1 Chitinophagales bacterium
TGCGCCTGTATCACCAGTAGCGCCGGTTGGGCCGGTATCGCCTTGTAAACCTGTATTACCAGTAGCGCCAGTATTGCCCTGAACACCGGTTACGCCGGTGGCGCCCTGTAAACCAGTGTTACCTGTAGCCCCGGTAGGGCCTGCAGGAAGTGTAATTGTATATTGAACACCATTGGTTAAAACAATGGTTGCGGTGCCATCGTGGTTATCTATAATGTTAGCTACCCCGGTTCCGGTGGCGCCCGTTGCACCAGTACTGCCGGTAGTGCCTTGTGCGCCGGTAGCGCCCTGAATACCCTGTGCGCCGGTTGGGCCCTGTGCCCCCTGTGGGCCTGTTGCCCCCATTGCACCGGTTGGGCCGGGAGTTCCGTTAGAGCTATTAGCTGCATACAGCGCATAAGGCACACTTATTAACTGCGAGGTGCCCATATCGGTAAAAGTACCGCCACCAAGGGGGTCAACTTCCACCTGTAAATATTTAGGGCCGCTGCCCCAGTCAACCACCGAAAGGCTGCCCTGGCTGCCAATGCGCGCTGTTACCAAACCAAACTGATTGGTGGTTACAATCTGTGTTTCCTGAAAAACAATGGAACCAGAACTGCTGCCATCGTGTATGCTGAAACGCAACGTAACGCTTTGGTTGCCCGGTAAGGGCTGGCCCGAAGTATTACGCACTACCGCCTGGTAATTCATTTGCTGGGGGGCCTGTGCAAAAATTTGCAGGGTTGTAAAGAACAGGAGGAACAGTGGGAGTAACCTTCTTGCCATGTGGGGGTAATTTGGTTTATATAATTACCGGCAGAAGTAAGCACCGATTAGATACACTAATCCCGCCGGGTTAAAAGCGAAGGTAGGTTTGAGACAGGCAGACAGATAGCTATCTGTTAAAGTATTATAAACACCGAAACGGGGGATGTAGCATTTGCTATACCTGCATAGCACACAGACAATCAATACGTAACGAGCTGACCTGCACAATGCAGCTTAATAAAGCATACGCACCCTTATGGTGCTTTTCACCTCTTTTAAAAGCCCCAGGGCTTCCTTTGAAAGGGCAGTGTCAACATCGAGTACCACATAGCCAATGGAGTCGTTGGTTTTTAAGTACTGGCCCAGGATGTTGATGTTGTGGGTTGAAAGTTTAGAGTTGATTTCGCCCAATACACCGGGCACGTTTTTATGTATATGTAAAATACGGTGTGTTTTTGCCTGCATAGGCAAACTGAGGGTTGGTACGGTATGCGAACCGGTTGTTACCCCGCGTTCGAGATAATTGAGCAGTTTGGATGTAACATCGAGGCCTATGTTAAACTGGGCCTCTTCTGTTGAGCCACCTATATGCGGCGTAAGGATTACATTGGGTGTTTTCTGTAAAACGCTTTCAAAATGCGCCCCGTTTTTCTCGGGCTCAACAGGGAACACATCAATAGCAGCACCAGAAAGCTGGCCCGATTTCAAAGCCTCGCTCAAAGCCTGAAGGTCAACCACATCGCCCCTTGAGTAATTAATAAGGATGCCGCCTTTATGAAAATGCTGGAGGCTTTGTTCATTTATAATATTACGTGTAGAAGGGTCGCCGGGCACATGCAGGGTTACAATGTTTGAGCGCTTTAATAATTCTTTAAGCGAGCGCACCTGTTTTGCGTTTCCATGCGGCAGCTTTGGTTCCACATCGTAGTACAGCACATCCATGCCCATAGCTTCAGCAAGCACACTAACCTGCGAACCTATATTGCCATAACCCACAATGCCCAGTGTTTTGCCACGCAACTCAAAACTGCCTTTTGCATCTTTTTGCCATTTGCCATTATGGGCAGCGTTGTTCTTATCAACTATTTTGCGGATAAGCATTATTGAAAGGCCTATTACCAATTCGGCCACACTACGGGTATTGGCATAAGGCGCATTAAACACCGCCACGCCTTTTTCGGTGGCAGCAGGCAGGTTTACCTGGTTAATACCAATACAATAACAGCCTATGCCCAATAACTTATTGGCTTTAGATAATACCTTCTCTGTAATCTGGGTTTTACTGCGGATACCAAGCAAATGAACATCCTTAATCTCGGCCATTAACTCTTTCTCGCTTAAAGCGCCTGTAACTTTGCGCACACTGGCATAACCGGATTCTTTAAACTCCTCTACCGAAACATCGCTGATGTTTTCGAGCAGCAGTATTTTTATTTTGTCTTTAGGGTAACTGGTCAGTTTATCTTTCATACTTAATACACTTAAGAAAATCGGAATACTTTACTATGCGGGTTTTCTTAACAGTCATTACGTTAAGCAAGGCCGCATCGCCGGTTATCAGATAATCGGCGCGGCCATCAACCGCCAAATCAATTAAAAAATTATCGGCCTTATCAGTACTAAACGAAGTTTTCGATTTCACTTCAATAAATTCACCATAAACATCAAAAAGACCGAGAAGGTTATAGCTATTTTCAAACGGAAAATACCTGCGCATTTTAGGCCTTTCGGCAACGGCAAGCAACTCCTCTAATAATTCATTACTGAACAATAAAACAACTTTTTGGGTTTCAATTAACCTGAGCAGTTCAGGAAAATTTTTGGAGATGAGGAAGCTTATCCAAATATTCGTATCAACCACCAACCTCCACTTACTTTTTCGCATACCGCTTTTTTCTTACCGCTTCCACTTCCTTTGAAATAGCCCCAATACCAGGCGGGTTACTATGGCGATCCCTCATACTGTCAAGCAACTTTATCAAATCCTTTTTGCCTGCTGAAATGCTATTAATAGTAATCAGATTAAGCTCCTGCAATTCTTCGAGCAAGCGCTTTGCTTTAGGGTTTTTTAAAGTGATATTGACCGATTCCATATTGCAAATTTAAAGTTTCCAGCCGGAGATTTCGCTTTTAGCCTCCATAAATTCATCCCAAACTTCCTTTACAATATC
>DASZPC010000327.1:0-7830 GCA_035550455.1 Chitinophagales bacterium
TTAACCTCGATTACTATAAAATACCGGCAACCAGTCCTGATAACAAAGCCGAAAAACCAGTGGTTATAGGCTGGAGCGGCAGCCATACCACTATCGAACATTTTGAAACACTTATACCTGTGCTAAGCAGATTGAAAGATGAATTTGGCAAGGATATTGAAATTGTTGTTTTTGGCGATGAAAGCTATACTCACAAAGGGCTTGGCATAAAAGGCGTGGCCTGGAGCCCCGAAACCGAAGTGGCGGTTATAGCCTCGTTTGATATTGGTATAATGCCATTGCCCGATAACGAATGGTCGAAGGGTAAATGTGCCATGAAGGGCCTGCAATATATGGGGCTGGCAGTACCTGCGGTGCTTGCCGCAGTAGGAATGAATAATGATGTCATTGAAGAAGGGGTAAACGGCTTTTTGGCAACTACCGATGAGGAATGGTTTAATAAACTAACAGCATTGATAAAAGATGCGGCGCTGCGCAAAAGAATAGGGCAAGCTGGACGCAGGACAATAGAAGAAAAGTTTTCGTGCCAAGCTAAACGCGCAGACTATGTGAATATTTTTTTAGAATTGTGCCACTAAATACCCAGTTGCAAAATGAAAAAAGCGCTCATTACAGGCGTAACAGGACAAGATGGCGCTTACCTTGCTGAGCTATTACTGCAAAAAGGATATGAAGTGCATGGCATAAAAAGAAGAAGCTCGCTTTTTAATACCGACAGGATAGACCATTTATATCAGGATCCGCATGTTTCAGATAAAAAATTCATTTTGCATTATGGCGACCTTTCCGACTCGGCCAATATTATTAAGATAGTTCAAAACGTACAGCCCGATGAAATTTATAATCTGGGTGCTATGTCGCATGTAAAGGTAAGTTTTGAAGAACCGGAATATACGGCTAACATAGATGGTATTGGTGCACTACGTGTACTGGAGGCTGTGAGACTTTTGGGTTTACAGAATAAAACAAAAGTGTACCAAGCCTCCACATCGGAATTATATGGGCTGGCGCAGGAAGCACCACAAAGCGAAAAAACACCCTTTTATCCGCGCTCACCTTATGGGGTGGCAAAGCTATATGGGTACTGGATTACTGTAAACTACCGGGAAGCCTATAGCATGTTTGCGTGCAATGGTATTTTATTTAACCACGAAAGCCCCGTACGTGGCGAAACATTTGTAACCCGCAAAATAACCCGTGGTGTGGCACGTATTGCCCTTGGCCTGCAGGAAAAAATATACCTCGGCAACCTGAACGCTAAACGCGACTGGGGGCATGCAAAGGACTATGTAGAGGCTATGTGGTTGATTTTACAGCAAAACACACCGGAAGATTATGTAATTGCCACCGGCAAAACCACCGCTGTGCGCGATTTTGTGCAAATGGCGTTTAAGGTATTGGGGGTGGATATTGAGTTTAAAGGCAGCGGTGAAAAAGAACGTGGGGTCGTGGTAAAAACCGCCGATAAAAACCTGATATTTAAAGAAGGCCAGGTGGTAGTGGAGGTTGACTCGGCATATTACCGTCCATCAGAAGTGGAGTTACTGATAGGCGATGCCACTAAGGCGAAAGAAAAGCTTGGATGGCAGCCAAAACTAACTTTAAGCAATATGATTACCGAAATGGTAAAAGCCGACCTTGAACTGTTTCAGCGCGATAAATACCTAACTGAAGCCGGGCACAAAGTGAAGAATTATTATGAATAAGGAGGCAAAGGTTTATGTGGCCGGCCACAAGGGTATGGTTGGCTCGGCTATAGTGCGCAGGCTAAAAGCCGATGGCTATAATAACCTTATTTTGCGTTCATCGTCTGAACTTGATTTGCGCAACCAAGCCGCGGTGAATAGTTTTTTTGAAACCGAAAAACCCGAATACGTTTTTTTAGCTGCCGCAAAAGTGGGGGGTATTAAAGCGAACAATACTTACCGCGCTGAGTTTATTTATAACAACCTTGCTATTGAGGCGAATATCATTTATGCCGCTTACCACAGCCAGGTTAAAAAACTGTTATTTTTAGGTTCATCCTGTATTTACCCCAAGCTGGCCCCACAGCCATTAAAAGAGGACTATCTGCTAACCGGTGCGCTTGAGCCAACCAACGAGCCTTATGCCATTGCAAAAATAGCCGGTATAAAAATGTGCGAGGCTTTCAGGTTGCAGTATGGCTGTAACTTTATATCGGCTATGCCCACCAATTTATATGGCCCCAATGATAACTACGACCTTAACAATTCGCACGTTTTACCGGCGTTGATACGCAAATTCCACGAAGCGAAAACAGGCAATCAGCCCGAAGTGGAAATATGGGGTACCGGCAAACCTTTTCGCGAATTTTTGCATGTGGACGACCTGGCCGATGCCTGTGTTTTTTTAATGCTTAATTACAACGAAGCACAATTTGTTAATGTAGGAACAGGCCGCGATATTTCGATTGCCGACCTTGCCTTGCTGGTGAAAGAGGTTGTAGGTTATACCGGAAGTATTAAATTTGACGCTTCAAAACCAGACGGCACACCCCGCAAATTATTGGATGTAAGCAGGTTGAATGCGCTGGGGTGGAATTATAAAATTGAATTAAAAGACGGTATTTCATTAACATATAATTCTTGGCTGGAGAACCCGGTTCAACCCCGCCGGGCTTAGTGAAGATAGTGAAAGGCAAAATCTGTGTAATTAATTAACCCGTGTTATTCCTTTGAGCAAGCCAGACGCTTATATCGAAATAAAACCTACCGCATCGCTTTTCAATTTCAGGATTGGCGAATTAATTCAGTACCGGTACCTGCTTTTTCTTTTTGTAAGGCGCGATTTTATTACCATTTATAAGCAAACCATATTGGGCCCCCTTTGGCACATATTACAGCCATTGGTTACCACCTTAATTTTTACAGCAGTATTTGGTTTGTTTGCACGTATTCCGCACGATGGTATACCGCCGGTGTTGTTTTACCTGTCAGGTATGATAATGTGGGCCTACTTTGCCGCCTGTCTTAATAAAACATCGGCTACATTTTTGAGCAACGCCTCCATTTTCGGCAAGGTGTACTTTCCGCGTATAACAGTGCCGCTGGCTTCGGTTATTTCCAGCCTGCTTAGTTTTTGTATTCAATTAATACTGCTGGCAATTATTGCTTTTATATACCGCAATAGTATTTCTGTGCAGCCCACCCTGCTTTTATTACCGGTGTTCGTAGTGCTGGTGGCGGCTATTGGTTTTGGGTTCGGCATTATAGTTTCATCGCTAACTACCAAGTATCGCGATCTTTCGTATGCCATGACCTTTGGTGTGCAGCTATGGATGTATGCCACGCCGGTTATTTACCCGCTTTCCATAGTGCCCGCAAAATTCAGGATTATTTCGAAGTTAAACCCGCTTACTTCTATTATTGAAGGGTTCCGGTATTCTATTACCGGCAAGGGCACTTTTTTGTGGCATAATTTTATTTACACAGTGGTTTTTGCCCTGGTAATAGTTTTTGTGGGCATGGTTTTATTTAACCGCACCGAACGCGATTTTATGGACACGGTTTAATGGCGCATGAAGAAAGCAGTTGAAATAAGTAACGTTTCTAAAATGTACCACCTTGGTGAGTTTTCGTCCTCTACTATAAAGGACGACCTTTCGCGGTGGTGGCAGCGTATGCGCGGAAAAGGCGACCCCATGAAACAACTGGCAGCCGGTAACCAACAACAAGATAAAATACACTGGGCCTTACGCAACGTTAGCTTTGATGTAAAAGAAGGCGAGGTGCTGGGTATAATTGGTAAAAACGGGGCAGGCAAAAGTACGCTGCTTAAAATAATTTCGCGGGTTACTGCCCCCACTTCCGGCAGCATAAAAATACATGGCCGTATAGCCAGCCTACTGGAAGTAGGCACCGGTTTTCACCCGGATTTGAGCGGCAGGGAAAACATTTACCAAAACGGCGCTATACTTGGTATGCAAAAAGCCGAAATAGACCGTAAGCTGGATGAGATAATTGATTTTTCGGGCGTTGAAAGGTTTATTGATACACCGGTTAAGCGTTACTCATCGGGCATGTATGTGCGCCTGGCTTTTGCTGTGGCCGCCCACCTGGAACCTGAAATTTTAATTGTGGACGAGGTGCTTGCTGTGGGCGATGTGGAGTTTCAGAAAAAATGCCTTGGCAAAATAAGCGATATATCAACCGGTCAGGGCCGAACCGTAATTTTTGTAAGCCATAACATGACGGCAGTGCAAAGCCTGTGCAGTTCTGCGGTGCTTTTGAAAGGTGGCGCCCTGCAAAGTATTGGCAAAACAGCCGACATTATAAACGATTACCTGAATATTTATTCAGAAATACCAAGTAGTAAGTTGTGGACAGAAGATGACGGGCCGGGCAACGATAAAGTAACTTTCAGGCATGTGCGCATTATTCCTGAAGGCTTATTAACAGTGGAGGACGAAATAGCCGTTGATTTTTCATTCAACTCCTATATGACCACCGGGCACGTAAACATAAGCCTGCACTTATACACCCTGCGGGGCGACCTTGTTTTTGCCACCGTATCGCCGCAGCAAAACGCCGTAACGGCTTTGATGCACTTTACGTGCATAATACCCGGCAATTTTTTGAATGATGAAACCTATTTGGTTACTATTATGGTGGTAAACGAAGCAAAAGCCGCCTATGTGTTTGAAGAAGCATTAAAGTTTGAGGTAAACGAAGTGCCCCGCGAATCGGGCTGGCTGGGTAAGTGGCCGGGCTTAATAAGGCCCACATTTGAATGGAAAGTTAGTAAAAGCGAGGGTTAATTTTAAAGCGGATGTTTGAAGGGGAATTAGTAAAAGGCCTTATTGCCGGTATGGATAAAAACTATACCGATAACTACGATTTTTACCGCTTTGGCCCTGAACCCGCTGCCAAAAATGGCAGCCTCACTTTAAAACAAAGGCTGGTGGGGTTGGTTAACAGCAAGGGGTATTATAACTTATCGGCCTATAAAGACGACTTCCAGAAAAAGCTAAGTGTTCAGCTTGAGCAAAACCGCGAGGGTATTAAACACTGTGGTATTCTTTATAACCTATTAGCCGATGAACAATCAAAGGGATTACTCGTCAACCTGCTTTGCTACCATATTTTAGGGTATAAAAAAGTAAAGCTGCCGCTTAGCAAGCCACAGTATTGGGAGCAGATTAAGAAAATAGGTGAGCTACAGGATAAATCAGATACCATAAAGCCCGGTTTTATGGGTTTTATTTTATACAAAACTGATTTGAAGCCGCTTGGCTACCCGGTTAAACTATACTTTACCCAAATGGGCATTATGACCGATTTTGTGGTAAAGCAATACGAATACAAATCGGGCGAAACAACCATTAAGGCCGATACAGGCAATGTGGTGGTGGATGCGGGCGCGTGCTGGGGCGATACGGCTCTTTATTTTGCCGCTGAAACCGGGGCCAGTGGCGCTGTTTACAGCTTTGAATTTATACCTACCAACATCGAAATTTTTAATAAAAACATAGCGCTTAACCCGCAGTTGAAAGACGCCATACATGTGGTGAAGGCCCCTTTGTGGGATGTTTCGGGCACAAAGGTTTTTTATAGAGATAACGGGCCTGGCAGCAAAATAAGTTTTACAAAGGAAGATGATTTGCCCGGCGAAACCACCACCCTTACACTTGATGATTGGTGCATAAAAGAAAACCCGGCGAAGATTGATTTTATAAAAATGGATATTGAGGGTGCAGAAATGAATGCGTTGTTGGGGGCTGAGCAAACCATCAGAAAATTCAGGCCAAAGCTGGCTATTTGCGTTTACCACCAATGGCAGGATTTTAGCAGGATTGCAACATGGATAAACAACCTGGGTTTAGGATATAAGTTTTATCTTTCCCACAGCACCATACACATAGAAGAAACCGTTTTATTTGCCAGGGCATAGTTATGATTAATGTAAACCGGGTTTTTTTGCCGCCTCGGGAATTGTACGAACAGTATCTCGATAAAATTTGGGACTCGCACTGGGTTACCAACCAGGGCCCTTTGCTTACCGAACTGGAAAATAAAATAGCAAAGAAGCTGAATACAGATTTTGTGCAGGTGGTATCTAACGGCACTATTGCCATTCAGCTTGCCATTAAAGCGTTAGGTATAAAAGGCGAGGTAATTACCACACCATATTCCTATGTGGCTACAGTTGGTGCTACACTTTGGGAAAACTGCACGCCGGTGTTTTGCGATATTGAAAACAAGCATTTTTGTATTGATGCCAACCTTATTGAAGCGAAAATAACACCGCGCACTACCGCCATACTTGCCACCCATGTATATGGCCTGCCATGCGATGTAGAAAAGATAGAAACCATTGCGCAAAAGCATAACTTAAAAGTTATTTACGATGGCGCCCATGCCTTTGGCTGTTTTTATAAGGGCAAATCGCTTTTAAATTACGGCGATGTAACCACATGCAGCCTGCATGCCACTAAGGTGTTCCACACCATTGAGGGCGGGTTGGTAATTGCCAGCAACAAGGAACTGCACGATAAAATGATGCTCCTTAAATCGTTTGGTCATAAAGGAGATGACCACTACTCAACCGGGGTTAACGGTAAAACATCGGAGTTTAATGCCGCTATGGGTTTGTGCCTGGTTGATTTGCTTGACGGGCAAACCGAAAAGCGTAAAAAGCTGTATGAGGCTTACCGCGAAATATTGAAAAGTGTACCAGTTTCGTTCCCGGTTATACCTGACAACTTCACTTATAACTATGCTTATTTCCCGGTACTGTTTGAATCGGAGGGCGCGATGCAGAATGTAAAGGATGTTTTAGCTGAAAATGGCATCAATACCCGACGTTATTTTTATCCTTCACTTAACCGGTTGCCGTACCTCGAAAACCAGCAAAGCTGCCCTGTTTCAGAAGATGCCGCTTCAAGAGTGCTTTGCTTGCCATTTTATTACGAGCTTTCGTTTGACGATGCCACCCGCATAGCCGGGCTGGTTAAAAAACTTTTAACTTAAAACAGCAAGGCATGAAAATAGCGGTAATGCAGCCTTACTTGTTTCCTTATATTGGCTATTTTCAGTTAATAGATTCGGTAGATAAATTTGTGTTGTTCGATGACGTGAACTACATCAACAAAGGCTGGATAAACCGCAACCGTATATTGGTAAACGGCAACGCTTTTTTGTTTACCGTACCCTTGTTGGGCGCCAGCCAAAACAAATTAATCAACGAAATTGAACTGGAGCCCGGCGATAAATGGCGGGGCAAACTGCTTAAAACCATTACAGGCAGCTATTCAAAAGCGCCATATTACCGCGATGCCCTGCCAATTATTGAGGAAATAATTTTTAATGCGGAGAAGAACCTTTCGGTATTTCTTTATCATTCCATTATCAGGCTTACTTCCTATCTTGGCATTAAAACAGAGATTGTGCCATCATCCTCAATTTACCCCAACCAGGAGTTAAAAGGCGAGGACCGGATATTGGATATTTGTGTGCGCGAAACTGCCGATACCTATGTGAATCCCATTGGCGGAACGGAATTATATTCGAAAGAAAAGTTCAGTGGAAAAGGAATAAACTTGTTTTTTGTGAAAACCCATGAAATAACCTACAAACAATTTGATAAGCCTTTTGTGCCATGGCTTTCGGTAATTGACTTAATGATGTTTTGTAGCAAAGAAGAACTGGCAGGGGCATTAGCTAACAGGGAATTGATATGAGCGGGAAATACGATACCATTTGGAAACATTACGAGGGTTGCCTGGAAAAATACGGCGATACCCATAAGGGCGTTGACTGGCCTAAGGAAGAAGACGTTTATACGCGGTATAAAGTTATGTTGGATGTAATT
>DASZPC010000328.1:0-1913 GCA_035550455.1 Chitinophagales bacterium
TTACTTCGTGCTGGGGCAATATTTCGCAGGACCTCAACAGTTACTCTATTCAGCTAAATGTTAGCTGCAAAGGCGGCCCTGCTGCCGGGCGCTGGGAGCAAGGCGAAGGCCAGCGCCATGCCGGTAACAGCCTGTATGCTATTAACGACCCTTATTACAACGATGTGGACCTGCTGAACGGAAATTTGGGTTACGACAATGTATTGTTGCTGCGCAACTGCGGCGATACAACAAACGCTAATATTTGCCAGTGGGACTCTATTTTTCCTTCGTGCAATACGCCCATTTTTATACCAGTATACCCCGCGGCTTACGGTGTGCATATAAGCGGCGGGGCTACTGAAGATTTGCTGGTATCGCCTAACGTGGCGGCGCCTTATGTAATTGGCGGGGGCTCGGGGCGGAATATTAAAAATGTAATGTACTTTAAAAACCTGAACGATACCACTTGCTGGTACGAATACCAGAACGATTCGTTTTTGGTGCACCACATGCTGGATATTGGCACAGAGTCGAAACCGGTTTTTTATGATTTGGATGGCGATGGGCTGAATGATATAACCGCAGGCAACTTTGGCTATTTTGTACCTTTTCACCCGTATAAATCAGGCCTGGCATTTTACCGCAATACCGGCACGGCAACCCAGCCGGAGTTTACCGAGGTAACGGATGATTTCGACAGCCTTAGCCGTTATTCCCTGGTAAACTTTAACCCCGCCTTTGGCGACCTTGATGGCGATGGAAAAAGTGATTTACTGGCGGGCGATTTGTACGGCAATTTGTATTTGTTTAAAAACATGGCCATCACCGGCTCCTCGTTCCCGGCCATGACAGCCTACCAGTATTTTGGCATTGATGTAGGCGCTTATGCGGCCCCGTTTATTTATGATGTAAACGGCGATTCGCTGCCCGACCTTATTGTGGGCAGGCAAAACGGCGGCATCTCCTATTTCTGGAATTTTGGCACCCGGACAAATGCGCAGTTTAGCCCCGATTCGGTAAACAGCAATTTTGGGGGCATTAATGTTTCGGTTAATGGCTCGGCTTATGGTTACAGCCAGCCTTCGGTAATAAAAGACACAAACGGCGCTTTAAAACTTTATGTTGGCTCCTTAACAGGGCATATATTGAAGTACGAAATTGATACCACCAAATTGCGTGCCGGCAACTTTGTTATGGACGATTCCGATGTGCTGGAAACAAATACAGGGGCCAACACTGCTTTCTCAATGGCCGACCTGAACGCCGATGGCGACATGGAATATATTGTAGGCAGTGCCGCCGGTGGTTTTTTATTGTACTCTGATTCCTTGTGGGATTCAAGTGTTGTGCTGGGCATACATCATTTAAACCCTGTAAGCGGGCAAATGCAGGTTTACCCTAATCCTTCTAAAAGTGATTTTAATTGCATAATACCGGCCAGCGAAGTAAATAAAGCAGAAGTAGCGGTTTACGATATTCTGGGCAGACAAATAGGTATTTCAGTAAAGCGCTTTGACGGCCGCATAAACATACAACCCCAAAATGCTGTGCCCGGTTTGTATGTAATAACCATCAGGGCCGGAAGCAAAACTTACACGGCGCGGGTATTAATAAGTAATTAGGGGTTACACCAGTGCCGCAAAAGCTGCCAGCGAATCGCAGAAAACATCAACCTGTAACATTTGGGCATCGCTTAGTTTGTGTACATCGCCGGCAAAAACAGTGTACATACCGGCATTGCGGCCAAACTCCATATCGCTGGCCGAATCGCCAACAATAATTGATTTGCCAAAATCTATTTCCGGAAAATCTTTCTTTGCCCTGCGGGCCATGCCCAGTCCGGGTTTGCGCATTTGCTGGGGGTCGTTTTCCTTTAACTCGGTAGCCACATAAATGGCATGTATGCGGCCCCCGTATTTGCGCACTTCCTT
>DASZPC010000329.1:0-2789 GCA_035550455.1 Chitinophagales bacterium
CAAGCCTTTTATGCTGGTGGCCCTTTCGGGCTGCACCGGTATGGATGTGGCGGCTATAATGCGCAAAGCGCAAAAGAACCCCGATGAATTTAGTATAAGGGTAACCGGAGATGTTAGCGACCATTACCCGGTTGAATACACAAGGGTACACTTGATATATGATTTTAAAGGGAAGGATGAGTACGATGCGGCGGCAGCCAATGCCGTACGCCTTAGCCAGGAAAAATATTGCGGCGTTAGCTCCATGCTTAAAAAAATTATACCCGTAACCTGGGAAATTAACTACAACGGCCGGCAGGTTTTTAATAACAAAGTTGAAAACGTTGAGGTATCGGAATCTTAATTAGGTAATCAATAAAACCAAATCAATACTATTATGAGTTTTTTCAGAAATTTATTCGGCCTGGCCCCTGAAGCGGACTTTGCCGACCTGGTAAATAATAAAGGCGCAACCATTGTTGATGTGCGTACCCGTGCCGAATATTCCGGCGGGCATATTAAAGGCTCGGTAAATATTCCGCTGGACCAGATTCATCAGCATGTGGGCAAATTAAAAAACAAGCAGCCTATAGTAACCTGCTGCTGCTCGGGCGCACGCAGCGCATCGGCGACAAGCATTTTAAAATCGAATGGCCTCGAAGCATATAACGGCGGAGGATGGGCTTCGTTGAATTCAAAAGTGAGATAAGAGAAAGCCCATGAAAGAATTGTTATTGAGCAACTGGCACTTTATGCGCGTATTCCGCCTGCTGTTTGCGTTGGCGTGTTTGTGGTCTTGGTTTAGCACTAAAGATAGTATGATGTTATTAGGGGGAATATTTTTTGGTTACCAGGCGGTGCTTAATGTGGGGTGTGCAGGTGGCAGTTGTGCAGCGGGGCCGGTTCGCTCAAAACAATTCGATGATAAAAACACCGAAGACATTACGTTTGAAGAAGTAAAACGGAAATAGAGGGGTTATTGAAACAAGGAGGAAGAAAAACTATGGAAACAAAACAACTTACATTCAGCGAATTAATAAAAGGCGATAAACCGGTACTGGTTGATTTTTCGGCGGAGTGGTGTGCCCCCTGCCGGATGATGAAGCCCATTTTAAAGGAGCTAAAAGAAATGGTGGGCGATGAAGCTTCTATTATACAGGTAGATGTTGACCGCAGCCCCATGGCCGCCTCGGTTTACCAGGTACAAAGCGTGCCTACTTTGGCGGTATTTAAAAACGGAAACATAGTTTGGCGCCGCAGTGGTGTAACAGCCGCCGCCGAACTGAAAAGCATACTTTCGCAGTTTAAATAAGCGTCTCTTTATTGTATTACCCGTGCATTAATATACAGGTAAAGGCTCTCCACCATCCAGGCAAAGAAGGCCCAGGCAGGGGCATAGTCCAACTGTATAAGGCCCATAATATTGTGGCCGCCGTGATATAGCCAAGGGCAACTGCCGGTTGTTAACTGCAACAGGTAGCCCGAAACAAATTCAATTACATACAGTATAGCCACATATAAAAGCAGGCGTGCAAATACGTTCCAGTGCTTAATATGGTGGTGAAAATAAACCCCCAGTATGGGTATAAGGCCGTAAATAAATAACATCCATACATACGACTTACCTGCCATGGCTGGCAATTGACTGCCGCATAAAGGGCTTTGCGTAAACAGGGCCATAAAGGCGGTAAAAACCACCTCGGTGGTTACGCCTACGCAGGCAAAAAACAAAACCATAAAAAAAAGGTGGCCGGGTTTAGGCCGGTGAAAAGCCATATTGTTATACAGTGGCGCAAGGTAAATAAATTGCAGCTACTGTTTATCGCATATAATCGTTGTGGTGTATAAAATTGGTGGTGTCATGGGCCGTTACGATGGAGTAATTTTTACCCCCCGAAAACTCAGTGCTGTAATATTCCACCAACACGCCAAGGGGTTCAGGGCCATTGTCGGTCCTTTCAATATGCGGTGCAAAATGTTCCAGTAGTTCAGGCAATACAAAATAATAATCGCCTTGTAGTTTATTGCGCACCACCTTTTGCAGGTAATAAACGTTTTTCTTTTCAATTCGGCTATCTGGGTCGCTGGCAATTTTGTCCACCACACTATCGCACCACAGGCCTATGGCTTTGCTATCAAATAAGAACCTGTACTGCAGGGCGTTTAACTGATAGGCATCTTGCGGGGACGGGCCGTTGGCAATATACCGGTAAGTACAGGTAGCGTCATAACTGTCATCAAAATTATCATCAGCAGTGCCTTTTAAATCTATATAGTGCTTAATTAAAGTATCGCCCCGTTTTTCTACTTCCAGCCTTATGCTATCGCCAAAAGTTTGGCTGCTTATCAGGTTAGGGTAATGTATATTGCGGTTAGGGAAACTATCGGTTACAGGTTTTGCGCCCTGGGTTAAGCTATCTGAGTGATTTGTTTGGCAGGCAGTAAAACCCGCCAAAACCAGGGTAATAAGGCCGCAGTATTGGTAAAAGGCTTTCATGGAGGACCAAAAATGGCTTCATTTTGGCGTATAAACGCAATTTTTTTGGGGTATTTCAGGTCAGTTTAGCACATTTTAAATCAATCATTTTGAAAATTGCCTTTTCCCCCTATTTTCGCACCGCAATTTAAAAAAGCAGTGGGTCTTTTCGGCCCGCTTGTCAATTTATAAAAAAGCCCATTTAACCATCAATATACATGGCAAACACTGGAAAAATAAAACAGATTATCGGCCCCGTAGTTGACGTTAGCTTCGATACCGTTAACGCAAAGCTGCCCCAAATTATGAACGCCCTTGAAGTTACAAGGGATAA
>DASZPC010000330.1:0-3545 GCA_035550455.1 Chitinophagales bacterium
GCCGGAGTGGTTGAAGAACCGCTTAAAGGCGATTGATGTAAAGCCCATTAATAACATAGTGGATGCCACCAATTTTGTACTGCATGAATACGGCCAGCCGCTACATGCCTTTGATGCGGATAAAATTGCAGGCCAAAAAGTAATAGTGAAAAAACTGCCTGCCGGTACGCCTTTTAAAACGCTGGATGGCAAGGAGGTTAAACTGAACGCCAGCGACCTGATGATTTGCGATGCCAATGGCGGCATTTGCATAGCGGGTGTTTTTGGCGGGCTTAACAGCGGCGTAAGCAATACCACTAAAAATATTTTTTTGGAGAGCGCTTATTTTGCCCCCATCGGCATACGTATTACCGGTACCACGCATAACCTGCGCACCGATGCTGCCATGCATTACGAAAAAGGCTGCGACCCGAATATTACGGTGGCGGCTTTAGCGCGCGCCGCGCAACTGATACAGGAACTGGCCGGCGGCGAGGCTTCGGCGGAGGTGGTTGATATTTACCCGCAACCGGTAGATGGCTGGCGGTTGGAGGTATCGTACGAAAGGATGCTGCGCCTGGCAGGTTTTACCATTGAAAAAGCAGTGGTGAAAGAAATACTGGAAAGGCTGGAAATACAAATTGAGAAGGAAGAAGGCGACAACTGGCATTTGTTTGTGCCCGCTTTTAAAACCGATGTAAAGCGCGAAGCCGATGTGGTGGAAGAGATATTGCGCATTTATGGCTACAACAGTTTTACGCTACCTAAAAATGTGCGATCGAGCCTTTCGTTCAGCCCGAAGGTGAATGCACAGAAAACAGAGAACCTGGTGGCCGATATGCTGAGTGGGGCAGGCTTTAATGAAATTTGGACCAACTCGGTTAGCCAATCGACGTATGAAACCGATGAGGCATTAAAACAACAACAAGTAATGTTGCTGAACAGCCAAAGCGCCGAACTGGACTCGCTGCGTATGTCGATGTTATATTCGGGGCTGGAGGTGATTGCTTACAACCAGAACCGCAAAACAAGCGATATGCGGTTGTATGAATTTGGCACTACTTATTCGAAAACGGCGACCGGCTATAGCGAAAAGAAACATTTGTGTTTGTTCCTTTCGGGTAAAACAACTGAAACGAATTGGCTGGCCAAAGGCGAAGCATACAATTTTTACCACCTGAAAAGTTTTGTAACGAACATACTGCGCAAGCTGGGCCATGTAACGTTTGAGCGCGAAATTGCCGAGCAACCACCCTTTGCTTTTTGCTGGGTGCTGAAAAGCGAGGGCGTTGAAGTAGCAAAGCTTGGCAGCGTTGAAAAGAAAACGCTGGGGAAATTTGATATAAAGAGCGAGGTGCTTTTTGCCGATTTGAACTGGGATTATTTACTGGAAAAATCGCAGTACCAGCATATTTCGTTTAGCGAGTTGCCGAAATTTCCGGCGGTGCGCCGCGATTTGGCTATGGTAATAAATGAGGATTTGCAATTTGAAGCTATTGAAAAAATTGCGGTGAGCGAGTCGAAAAAACTATTGCAGGAGGTTTCGCTGTTTGACGTATATAAAGGCGATAAGATTGAGAAGGGCAAAAAAAGCTACGCCGTGAGTTTTGTTTTTCAGCACCCCGATAAAACCCTTACCGACGAGGAAATTGAAAAGGTAATGAACCGCCTGATGGGTAAATACGAAAACGAACTGGGGGCAGTGATTAGGAAAGGATAATCAATACCCCAGAATCTTCATCATGCTTTCGGCGGTTTGCTCTTCGGCGAAAACACGGTAAGTAAACTCATTCTTTTTCTTTTCATCAATAAGAATGTGTGGCGGCGAAGGCAACAGGCAGTGTTTAATGCCGCCGTAGCCGCTAAGGGTATCCTGGTAAGCGCCGGTATTAAAGAAGCCGATATATAGTTTTTCGTTGGGTTTTAGTTTGGGCAGGTATACCTGGTTAATATGCGCATCGCTGTTGTAGTAATCGCCCACATCGCAGGTTATACCACCCAGGTTTACATGGCTGTATTCATCATCCCATTTGTTGATGGGCAGCATTACAAAGCGCTGCGAAAGGCCCCAAATATCGGGCAGGTTGTTCATTAACGAGCCATCGAGCATATACCAGGTTTCGCGGTCGTTTTGGCGTTTAACGCCCAAAACGCTGAACAGCACACAACCGCTTTCGCCTACGGTGTAGCTACCGAATTCGGTAAATATATCCGGCTCGTCAACGCCCTCGTTGGTGCAGGTGGTTTTTAGCTGGGTAACAATTTCGTTAATCATGTATTCATAATCGAAATCAGAGGCCAGTGAGTGTTTAATAGGCATACCCCCGCCAAGGTCTATAGCTGTTAAATCGGGGCATATTTTTTTCAGGTCGCAGTAAACATCAAGCGCCTTATGAAATTCCGTCCAGTAATAATTTACATCCTTAATGCCCGTATCAATAAAGAAGTGGAGCATTTTCAGTTTAAAATGCGGGCTGTTCTGAATTTTTTGCTGGTAAAAAGGAACTATATCATTATAGCGCACGCCCAGGCGCGAAGTATAAAACTCGTATTTGGGTTCTTCCTCGGCAGCAATGCGGATGCCTATCTGCATTGGCTCGGGCGGGGCGCCGTATTTTTCCAGTTCATCGAGGTTGTCAAGTACGGGGATAATATTTTTATACCCCGACTGAAAGGCATCCATAATAGCATTGATGTAGCGCTGCGGCTTAAACCCGTTGCATATAATGTAGCTGTCTTTTTTCATCTTCTTTTTCTCTTCCAACTTTTTGATAAGGTCGAAATCGAAGGCAGAGGAAGTTTCGATATGCACTTTATTTTTAAGGGCTTCTTCCACTACGAAAGAAAAATGCGAGCTTTTGGTACAATAGCAGTAATGGTAATCGCCGCGGTAATCGTTATTGGCAATAGCTGAATTGAACAGGCGGCGTGCTTTTTGGATTTGCTGCCCTATTTTGGGCAGGTAGGTAAGGCGCAGGGGCGTGCCGTATTTTTCGATGATGTCCATCAAAGGCAGGTCGTTCCAGTATAAAAGGCCCTTTTCCTCCTTAAAATCGCGTTGGGGGAAATCGAAGGTTTGGGCTATCAGGTCGCGGTATTTTTGACGTTTTATCATTTGGCAGAAAAAATGTGTGCGAAGTTATATTTTTAACCGCGAAGAATAAAAAGAAATAATGACACTGGAGGAAACGCTAAAACAATCGACGGTTGAAATTTTCAAAACCGAATTTGCCGCCGAAATACCAGCAGATGCGGTTACCATTAATATTACCAAAAAGGAACACGAGGGCGATTTTACCATTGTGGTTTTCCCGCTTATAAAAGTCTCTAAAAAACCGCCGGAACAGACGGCTGAAATTTTAGGGCAAAAATTGCAGGAGCAGGCCGGAATTATCAAAAAATTCAACGTAATAAAGGGCTTTTTAAACCTGTCGCTTTCGGATAATTACTGGTTGAACAGGCTGGCTGAGATTTCGGGTAAAGGTTCTTACGGTTTTTTTCCTGCCAATAGTAAAAAAGTGGTTTTAGAATACTGTGGCCCCAATACTAACAAACCCCTGCACAAA
>DASZPC010000331.1:0-4300 GCA_035550455.1 Chitinophagales bacterium
CATGTAATGGAACTGGATACCGTTAGCAGATATGAATTTTGATTGCATGTATGAGTTAGGTATAGTTTAAATTATGTTGTAATGATTTCCCAAAATAGCTATTTTTAGTTCGGGTTGCAAAAGCACCTTCTATGAAAAAGATTGCTACAGTTATTATTCTCCTTTTTTTAATTGGCAGTTGTAAAAAGCCTTCTGCTTATGGCTCGGAATATTTGGGTACTTGGTATGGGATAGACGATTGCCTTAATACCACCCTAACATTTTACGAAGATAATACGGCAGATTTTATAGAACATGTAGGTGACGGGGAGGCCGATTGCAACTATGAAAAATATGGCAAGGCTGAAATTTCCTGCTGTTTTATTTATATCGGTGCAATGGAGTTCCGTATTGTTAAGAAACCTCATTTTGTAAGCGATTCAACCGCTAACTATCAGGGGTACTATGAAATGGAATTGAATAAGCCATCTTACCTGAGCGGTTATGTACAAAAAGTAACATTTAGACGATACTCGTTTTGAGGAAATCAGGGGTAAATGACCTGTTCGTTTCCGGTATTCAGATTGATGATGTGTAACCCATTCGTTTCTTCACAACCATTCCAGTTCTCTACATTGGCCGCAAGCGTATTACCATCGGGCGAAACACAAATGCCCTTGTAAATTAATGATGTGCTGCCTGCTTTGAGCATTACAGTATTGCCGTTTGAAATATCGGTGATATAAATACCTGTGAATGATGACCAAGCGATTTTTGGGCTGTTAGGTATCCAGGCTACTGAAAAAATATAATTATAGAGGTAATCGTCGTTGATAACGCGCAGTGTTTTAATTGGATTAAATAAGGAGTCGTAGATGCTCAGATACTTGTAATTATTCGCAATGGCTATGCGGTCATTGGGCGACCAAGAGTAATCAGAAATGGCATCCAGATATAAACTATCCAGTACTGTTCCACCGAATGAGTACATTATAAGTTCGTAAGGGGCACTCAAAATTGGTGGATAATTAGCAGTGTTAACTAACGATAAAACTTTGCTACAGTCGGGCGACCAGTCCCAGCACCCACCATTAATTACCGGCCCGGTAACAGAATCACCTGCAAGTGTGTATTTAACGAAAGTTCCTTGTTTATTCCCAAAATATACCCAGCTAAAAAGTAAAATATTGTTTGTTCCCCATGAGATTTTAGTCTGGTAACCGACACCTACCTTACTGCTATTAAAAGGGCTGGAAGTGCCGGTAGATATATTATAGAAAACCACTGAGCCATTAGCATTTAAGCAAAGAAACTGGTCGGGATTCGATGGGTTAAAAGCCGGCGCATTGATTGGCCAAGGTAAGGTTCCAGTATAATTTTTATACAGGCAATGTCCCGTATCCTCCTTTTGACAGGAATAAAGCAATGTTATAATTACCAGCGGAGTAAATATCAGTTTCTTCATATCTGTAGACACATCTAAGATATGAAAAATGTTTTAGCAAATAATTTATCTCGACAAGTACATACTCTTCTTCTTAAACAAATCGCGGAAGTAAGGGTCGTAGAGGTCTTTGATAAAGCGGATAGATTCGCCGGTTGATTTCATTTCGGGGCCCAGCTCGCGGCTTACGCCGGGGAATTTATCGAAACTGAATACCGGTTCCTTAATAGCATAGCCCAGCAGGCGTTTGTAGTATGTAAAGTCTTTGAGCTTGTTTACGCCCAGCATTACCTTGGTGGCGTAATTGAGGTAAGGGATGTTGTAGGCCTTGCAAATAAAAGGCGTGGTGCGCGAAGCACGCGGATTAGCCTCAATAACATATACCTTTTCGTTTTTAATAGCGAACTGGATATTGATAAGCCCGCGTATATCGAGCGCACGTGCAATTTTATCGGTGTACTCGCGCATTTGGGCCAGCACGTTTTCGCTCAGGTTGTACGAAGGCAGCACTGCGTTTGAATCGCCGCTGTGGATGCCCGCCGGTTCAATGTGCTCCATAATACCCATAATTTCCACCTGCTCGCCATCGTAAATGGCATCTATTTCGGCTTCTTCGGCGCGGTCCAGGAAATGGTCAATCAAGATGTTGTTGTCAGGGAAAAACTTCAGGATTTTAACTACCGATTTGGTTAGCTCTTCATCGTTAATTACAATACGCATTCTTTGCCCGCCCAGCACATACGAAGGGCGAACCAGCACGGGGTAGCCCACTTTGTGCGCTACTTCCAAAGCCTCTTCGGCGTTTTTGGCAGCGCCGTAATCGGGGTAAGGAATACCCAGTTCTTTCAACAGGTCTGAAAAGCGCTCGCGGTCTTCGGCAATATCCATGTTATCGAAAGAGGTGCCGATAATTTTAACGCCCATATCGTGCAGGTTCTTCGATAGCTTTAAAGCGGTTTGGCCACCTAACTGCACTACCACGCCTTCGGGTTTTTCATATTCAATTAATTCACGAAGGTGTTCCCAAAATACCGGCTCGAAATAAAGCTTATCGGCAATATCGGGGTCGGTAGAAACGGTTTCGGGGTTGCAGTTCATCATAATGGCTTCGTAGCCAGCTTCGCGGATAGCCAGTACGCCATGCACGCAGCAATAGTCGAACTCAATGCCCTGCCCAATACGGTTAGGGCCTGAGCCGAGTACGATGATTTTCTTTTTATCGCTTACGGTGCTTTCGCTGGTGGCATCGAAAGAAGAATAGTAATAAGGTGTTTTTGCTTCAAACTCGGCTGCGCAGGTATCTACCAACTTATAAATGCGGCGCACACCTAATTTTTGCGTGCGGTAGTTGTACACTTCATCTTCAGTGGCCTGCACCATCCAGGCAATTTGCAAATCGCTGTAGCCTTTCTCTTTCAGTTCGCGCATTAAATCGGCATCAATATTTTCGAGGGTAAGCTTGCGGGTTTTCTTTTCGGTATCTACCAAATCCATTATCTGGTTTAAAAACCAGGGGTCAATGCGGGTAATTTCCTGTATGGTTTTTAAAGGCACGCCCAGCTTAAGGGCATCGTAAAGGCGGAAAATCCTGTCCCACGAAGGGTTTTTGATACCCTGTAACATATCATCGGCGCTCACCCATGTTTTGCCATCGGCGCCCAGGCCTATGCGGTTATTCTCCAGGCTTTGGCAGGCTTTCTGGAGGGCTTCCTGAAAACTGCGGCCAATGCCCATTACTTCGCCCACGGCTTTCATTTGCAGGCCAAGCGTTTCATCGCAACCGGCAAACTTGTCGAAATTCCAGCGGGGTATTTTTACAATTACGTAATCAAGTGCCGGTTCAAAAAAGGCCGACGTGGTTTTTGTGATTTGGTTTTTTAGTTCATCGAGCGTATAGCCAATAGCCAGCTTGGCGGCAATTTTTGCAATAGGGTAACCGGTGGCTTTTGAAGCCAGCGCCGATGAGCGCGAAACACGGGGGTTCATTTCCACTGAAATGATGTCCTCGGTAACGGGGTCAATGGCAAACTGCACGTTACAACCACCGGCAAAGGTGCCAATGCGTTGAATCATTTCCTTGGCGTATTCGCGCATACGCTGATAGGCGGTATCGCTTAAGGTCATGGCGGGGGCCACGGTAATTGAATCGCCGGTGTGAACCCCCATGGGGTCTAAATTCTCCACGCTGCATATCACCACAAAGTTGTCGTTCATGTCGCGCATTACTTCCAACTCAAATTCCTTCCATCCAAACACGGCTTTTTCTATCAGTACTTCATGCGTTGGCGATGCAGAAAGGCCGCGCTGGAGTTTTTCATCGAATTCTTCTTTAGTATGTACAAAGCTGCCGCCTGTGCCGCCAAGTGTATAAGAGGGGCGGATAACCAAAGGGAAACCTATTTTCTGGGCAGCTTCTTTACCTTCCAAAAAAGAGTTGGCTACGAATGATGGGGCTACTTGTATGCCCAGTTCAATCATAAACTTGCGGAAGGCCTCGCGGTTTTCGGTGGTTTCAATAGCTTTGAAATCGGCCCCCAGCACTTTTACATTGAATTTTTCCCAAACGCCCAGTTCGTAAGCCTCCATACACAGGTTAAGGGCAGTTTGCCCACCCATGGTGGGCAATACGGCATCAATTTTCCGCTCCTCTAAAATTTTTACTATTGAATCAACACTAATCGGCATCAGGTACACATGGTCGGCCACAACGGGGTCGGTCATGATGGTTGCCGGGTTAGAGTTGAGCAGGGTAACTTCGATCCCCTCTTCGCGTAAGCTACGGGCGGCCTGTGAGCCTGAATAATCGAATTCACAAGCTTGTCCGATAATAATTGGCCCGCTGCCTATAATAAGCACGGAGTTGATAGATGTGTCGCG
>DASZPC010000332.1:0-6555 GCA_035550455.1 Chitinophagales bacterium
TGTAACCCCCACCAGTGGCGATTATAACCCGGCTAATAACACCGCCAACTATTGCTTTACCATCGTCAACTCGCTCGACCCGAACGAGAAAGAAGTTTCGCCTACAGGCAATGTTTCGCCCGGTACCTGGCTCACTTATACCGTGCGCTTTCAAAACACCGGCACCGCCCCGGCAGTAAATATTTTAGTTACCGATACGCTTAGCAGCTATGTGGACCCTGCTACCTTCCAGTTGCTTTCGTACAGCGCCGATAACTTAACCCAGGTTTTCGGCAATGTGGTGAAGTTCAATTTCCCCAACATTAACCTGCCCGATAGCACCCATAATGAACCCAACAGCCACGGCTATGTTCAGTATAAGGTAAAGGTAAAAGACAATGCACCAAACAATGCCAGTGTTGCTAATACCGCTTACATTTATTTCGATTTTAACGCCCCGGTTGTAACCAACACTACCCAAAATTTGGTTAACACCCCCTGCACTGTTACCACCAGTAATATTACGGCCTACATTAACTGCGGCGACTCGGTGGTAATTGGCAACAATGTGCATAAACTTACCGGCGTATATTTCGATACCCTGCAAAACACCCAGGGCTGCGATAGCCTTGTTACCCTGCACCTTACCGCCTTTAGCGATACGCTGTTCGATACCATTACCCTTTGCGCCGGCGATAGTTTCTATTTCCGCGGCCTGTGGGTGCGCGCCACCGGCAACTATGTGGCCTATGCGGCCGGACCCGGCGGCTGCGATACACTGGTTAAGCTAAACAGCACCGTGCTTGGTAGCGGCCTGCCTACCAATATAAACGCCAACATTTGCAGCACCGATAGCTTTTTGTTTAACGGTACTTACCTCCACTCCACCGGTACCTACACCGCCCATTACACCAACCGCTTTGGCTGCGATAGTACCGTGCGCCTGCAACTGGGCGTGCTACTGCCCGATACCACTGCTTTTACCCACACCATTTGCAGTACCGATAGCTTTTTGTTTGCAGGCCAGTACCGCCATACCGCCGGTTATTACCAAGTGCTTTATACCAACATTTACGGCTGCGATAGCCTGGCCACCCTGCAACTTACCGTGCATAATACCGATACCACCCTGCTGCTACGCACCATTTGCAGCACCGATAGCTTTTTGTTTGCAGGCCAGTACCGCCACAACGCCGGTATGTACAATACCCACCTTAGCAACCGCTATGGCTGCGATAGCCTGGTAATACTTTCGCTAACCGTTAATGCTGCCGATACAACTACCCTGGCGCAAACTATTTGCAGTACCGATAGTGTGCTGTTCAACGGCCATTACCTGCGCCAGCCCGGCAGCTACACCGCGCATTTTAGCAACATCCACGCCTGCGATAGCCTGGTTACCCTGCAACTAAGCACCCGCCAGCCCGATACCCTGCTGCTTGCTCAAGCCATTTGCCTGGGCGATACTTTTACGTTCAATGGCATAGCCTACACACAAAACGGGAATTATACCGATACCCTTACCAATCGCTTCGGCTGCGATAGCATAGTAACGCTGGCGCTTACTATAAACCCCTTGCCTGCCGTTAGCTTTAGTATTGATTCCTTAATTGGCTGGAACGGCCAAGCCGATTCGCTGGGCCGCTACTTTATTTGCTCCGATGCCTTTCCCGCATCTTTACCGTTAACCGGTGGCATCCCCGCCGGTGGCGTTTACTCCGGCAAGGCCGTGCACAACAACCTGTTTTATTTCGATTCGGTACAGGCCGGTGCGTTAGATACTATTACTTACCGCTACACCAATAGCAACAGCTGTTCAAACACCGCTACTATTCTATTCTACTATACTTCCTGCACCGGTATTAAACCGGTTGCCAATAACATATACATGGACCTTTACCCCAACCCGGCCAATAACGAAGTAACTATTGAGGTAAGCAATACTGCTACGGGCGGCGATATACAGTTAACCAATGTTAGCGGGCAAATTATAAATCAGTTTCAGGTTCACGGTTCCAAATTTCAAATCAATACCACGGCACTTGCAAGCGGGGTGTATTTTGTAAAACTTACTACATCAAACAACCAAACCGCCATCCGCAAATTAGTGGTGGAGCGGTAGTTAGTCAATTCGGCAATTTGAAAATCAGCTAATCGGGAAATCTGTTAATCAGTTTTGCCCAAAGCCCAAGGCTCACAGCTCACAGCTCAAAACCCACAGCCAAACTGTAAACCGTAAACAGTCCTCTGCTTATTGCAAATCAAACTTCAGGTAAAAAAATTGGCTACCGGTCGGCTTTGTTTTTATTTTAAATACACCTACATTCGTTTTTTAGTAGTATTTCCCCCTGATACTCGACTTAAGGGGGTATACCGTTTAAATCATTTGCATTGATGAAAGAAACGTATACCCGAATGGCACTTACCGATATTGATTACAGGCTTCTCTTTCAATCCGTGCCCGGCCTCAATCTTATTTTATCGCCCGAATTTACCATTATCGATGCCACCAATGCCTACCTGCATGCCACCCTTACACGCCGGGAAGAAATATCAGGCAAAAACATTTTCGAAGTTTTTACCGACGACCCTAACGACCCTGCCGCCAATGGCGTGGAAAACCTGCGCAACTCGCTGCTTACCGTACTGCGCACAAAAAAGCAGGATATTATGGCCGTACAAAAATACAGTGTGCAGTTGCCCGAAAGCCAGGGCGGCGGTTTTGAAGAACGCTACTGGAGCCCCATTAACAGGCCCGTGCTTGATAACAACAACGAGGTGCGCTACATCATTCACCGGGTAGAGGATGTAAGCGAATTTATAAAACTGAAAGAGAGCGATGCCCGCCAGGGCAGGCTAGCCGAAGACCTTAAAACCCGCAGCCAGCAAATGGAAAACGAAATTTACAACCACGCGTGGCAATTACGCCTTGCTAACCTGCAATTACAGGAAGCCGAAAGGGTTAAAGATGAATTTTTTGCCAATGTTTCGCACGAGCTGCGCACCCCGCTTTCGCTTATCCTCGCCCCGCTCGAAAGCCTGCTCTCCGAAAAAAACGGGCAATCGCCTACCCAGCAAAAGCAACTATTGCAAACCATACATAATAATGCCGTACGGCTGTTGCAAATGGTAAACGGCCTGCTCGACTTTGCTAAATTCGAGGCCGGCCAACTGAAAGCCGAAGCCAATGCTACCGATGTTACAGCCCTGCTCAACTCTGTTGCTACCGACTTTGCCCCCATGCTTAAATCAAAGCAACTGCATTTACAACTGGAAATAATGCAACCAGTGCCGCTTTTAATGCTGGACCAATACCTGCTTGAGCGCATTTTATTCAACCTCGTTTCAAACGCGGTAAAATTCACCCCGGCCAATGGCAAAATCAACATATCGGTGGAGTGGCACAATACTACCCTTATCCTTAAAGTGCGCGATACCGGTATTGGCATTGCCCCGGATGATTTAAAAAACCTTTTCAAAAAATTCAGGCAGGTTGAAGGTTCCTCTACCCGCCGTTACGAAGGCACCGGCCTTGGGCTGGCTATGGTTAAAGAGTTTTCGGAACTGATGGGCGGTGGCGTGGCCGCCGAAAGCATGCCTGGTAAAGGCAGCTTGTTTACTGTTGAGGTGGCGGCGCCGCTGGCGCAAAATGCCGTGGCTGCGCCGCAGGCCGGGCATACCGTGCTTTCTATGCAGTACACAGGCATAGAACCGCGCGCTGCCGAAATACTACCGGCTTACGCCCGGTTAAAACAAAAAATTTTAATATGCGAAGATAATACCCAAATGGGCCTGTATATCGAATCCTTGCTTTCGCAGTTTGGCGAAGTGCGCCTGGCCGCCGACGGCGAAGAAGGCCTGGCGCTGGCCACTGCCTGGCAACCCGATATTATCCTTACCGATGTGATGATGCCCAAAATGGATGGCATTGAACTTTGCAGCGCTATAAAAAACAATCCCGCCACCACTGGCATTACTGTTGTGTTGCTAACCGCCCTTACCTACCGCGATGCTATGGTGCGCGGTTGGGAGGCCCGCGCCGATGAATACCTGTTTAAACCCTTCCACCCCGAAGAATTGGTTACCCGTATCCGCTCGCTGCTGGCTATTAAAGCCGAACGAAAAAAAGCCTCGGAAGAACTGGAGCGCAAAAACGCCGCCCTTACCGTTTCAAATGCCGAACTCGAATCGTTCAGCTACTCCGTTTCGCACGACCTCCGCGCACCGCTGCGCGCTATTTACGGCTATACCAAAATCATTTTAGATGATTATGCCGAAAACCTGGAAACCGATGCCAGGGATATGATGAAAAAAGTGCTGGACAATGCCGAAAAAATGGGCCAGTTGATTGAGGACCTCCTCGCCTTTTCGCGCGCCGGGCGAAAACAAATTACCCGAAACCCACTGAGCATGGACGACCTTGCCCGCAAAACCCTGATGGAAATGAAAGAGCAGATTAAAATAAACAACGCCACCATTGCCATCAACAACATGCCACCTGCCCATGCCGATTATAACCTGATAGCACAGGTGTACACTAACCTGCTTTCCAACGCGCTGAAGTATTCGCGTAATAATGATAACCCGGTTATTGAACTTGGCGCCATTGAAAAAGATGGCCGCCCCGTGTACTACGTAAAAGATAACGGCGTGGGGTTCGATATGCGCTACTACGATAAATTGTTTGGCGTTTTTCAGCGCCTGCACAGCACCACCGAGTTTGAAGGCACCGGTGTGGGCCTGGCCCTGGTACAACGTATTATTAGCAAGCATGGCGGCAGCATTTGGGCCGAGTCGGCTTTGGGCCAGGGCGCCACTTTTTATTTTACCATTGGCGAAAACGACTCCCCTGAAGAAACAAATTAAACCTGTTTATAAAACATTAAACCCCACCTATGCAAGCACACATTGAAGTACTACTGGTTGAAGACAACCCCGATGATGCCATGCTGGCCATCCGCGCACTTAAAAAAGAAAAACTGGCCAACCATCTGCTGCATGTAAAAGACGGCGCCGAAGCCCTTGATTTTATATACGGCGCAGGCGACTACACCGGCCGCGATACCGCACAAATGCCCCGCGTTATTTTGCTGGACCTTAAAATGCCAAAGGTAAACGGCCTGGAGGTACTGGCACGCCTTAAATCCGATACCAACACCGCCTCCATCCCCATTGTAATACTTACCTCCAGCGACGAAGACCCCGATATTAAACGCTGCTACCAGTTGGGCGCCAACAGCTACATTGTTAAGCCGGTTGAGTTTACCAACTTTGCCACGGCCATTGCATCCCTCGGCTTTTACTGGATGTTCCTTAACCAGCCCTGCTTTGGCAAATAACTGTTTTGTAGTATGATTTTTAAAATAAAAACTATCTTTATCTGAATTAACTACAAAACTTTCCCCAATTTCTCCCCTGTAAAAACCCCACATGAAAAAGCTTTATGCCCTGTTGGCAGTGCTCTTTGCTGTTTCCTGCACAACTAACCTGTACGCCTCAGTGCCCGATAGCTACCAGCAATGGAACTTTAGTGTGGGCAAAATGCTTAGCCGCTCGCCGGGCGCTATTGCCGATACCATTTACATGCGCATAGGTTTAAAACTGTACTGCACGCTTATAGAAGATGCCACCGGCAAATGGATTTTTCTTGATCAAACCGATACCACGCATAAGCGTATTACGTTTTTCCCCGTAAGCGAAGACGATAATACCCTGGTAAGCAGCGATACCGTACAACTGCAATATTTCGGCCCTGCCGATACCAATAAAATTGCCGACTTGCTGATGGAAACCGATACCCTGCGCCGGTATTTTTTCGATGCCGATGTTACCCTTTCGCAAATGCTTGACCGGTTGCACCTCAACAATTCTGTATGGGAAAAACCCCTTGTTTTTATAGATTGCTTTTTTGTGCGCGGCCTCGCCTCGGGCCCCGATATACAATACGATGCCTACGACCCCCACCCCGAAGACAAAATCAAAAAGCGCTTTGTTTATAAAAGCCCCGTGCTTATTTATTCCTGCACTTTTGATTACGATATTAACTTCAGCAATTCCGAGTTCAAAGATGTGCTGATTTTTAAAAGCATGTTTGATGATGAACATTTCTTTAAAATCAAAAACTCCCTGTTCGACAGCGCCTGCTGCCTTTACTTTCTTAATTACAGCGCCGATGCCCCGCGCCGGGGCGAACTGGCCATCAGCGCCAGCCTGTTTAACGATGCTTTTATACTTACCAACCAGTTAAAACAGGTACATATTGATGGATGCAATTTCAGGGATATACTTACCTTTAACAAAAGTACCAGCGTTTCGGCCTATAGGAACCTGCTGAACGCCCCCTTGGGCTACGACCCTTTTTGGCGTACCTCGCACTCCTACCTTTATTACCGGTGGTTCCTGCATACAAAATTTGATGGCTATGTTGATGAAGTGCTGAAAGATACGCTGGAAGATTTCATGTCGGCCACCCGCATTGATACCGATTTCAACATTGCCATCAGCAAAACCAATATTGCCAGCCTCGACCTCGCCAACACTACTTTAAAGGACTGCTCGTTTACCGATGTAATTGTT
>DASZPC010000333.1:0-2639 GCA_035550455.1 Chitinophagales bacterium
ATGAAAAATCAAAGGGGTATAGCACCCAACAGCCTAAAAAGCCGGGCAATACAAAATCGAAAACCCCGGTGCTTGATAATTTTGGCCGTGATGTAACCCATTTGGCCGAAGAGGGGGCACTGGACCCTATTGTAGGCCGCGAAAATGAAATTGAGCGTGTATCGCAAATCCTTTCGCGCCGCAAAAAGAATAACCCTATTTTAATTGGCGAGCCCGGCGTTGGAAAAACAGCGATTGTTGAAGGCCTTGCCCTGCGTATAGTGCAGAAAAAAGTTTCGCGCGTGCTTTTCAATAAGCGCATTGTAATGCTTGACCTCGCCGCTTTGGTGGCGGGTACCAAATACCGTGGCCAGTTTGAAGAGCGGATGAAAGCCATTATGAACGAGTTGGAGAAGAACCGCGATGTGATATTGTTTATTGACGAAATACACACCATTGTGGGCGCCGGTGGGGCTACCGGTTCGCTGGATGCTTCTAATATTTTTAAACCGGCTTTGGCACGTGGCGAGTTGCAATGTATTGGCGCTTCAACGCTTGATGAGTACCGCCAGTATATTGAAAAAGACGGCGCTTTGGCACGCAGGTTCCAGCAGGTAATGGTTGACCCACCATCGCCCGAAGAAACAGTGCAGATACTGACCAATATTAAGTCGAAATATGAAGAGTATCACAACGTTGATTATTCTAAAGAGGCGGTAGAGGCTTGTGTAAAATTGAGTGCACGCTATATTACTGACAGATTTCTGCCCGATAAAGCCATTGATGTAATGGACGAAGTGGGCGCCAGGGTGCATTTGAAAAACATACACGTGCCTAAAAATATCCTTGAGCTTGAAAAGCAGGTGGAGGATATTAAGAACCAGAAAAACCAGGTAGTAAAAAGCCAAAAGTACGAAGAGGCTGCCCGCCTGCGCGATAGTGAAAAACGATTGCTGGAAGAGCTTGATAAAGCGAAGTCGCAATGGGACGAGGAATCGAAAATAAAACGCTATCCGGTTAACGATGAAGATATTGCGGAAGTAGTGGCGATGATGACCGGCATACCGGTTAACAAAATAGCCCAAAGCGAAAGTAATAAGCTGGTTAACATGAGCTCGGAGGTGATGAATGCTGTAATAGGGCAGGACGAAGCAGTTAAAAAAGTTACCAAGGCAATTCAGCGTAACCGCGTTGGCCTTAAAGACCCTAAGAAACCAATAGGTACTTTCATTTTCCTTGGCCCTACAGGGGTTGGCAAAACTGAATTAGCCAAAGCCATAGCCCGCTATTTATTTGATAGCGAAGAGTCGCTGATACGTATTGATATGAGTGAATACATGGAGAAATTCAGTGTAAGCCGTTTAGTGGGTGCGCCTCCGGGGTATGTAGGCTATGAAGAGGGTGGCCAGCTTACTGAAAAAGTACGCCGCAAACCTTATAGCGTAGTGCTGCTTGATGAAATTGAGAAAGCGCACCCGGATGTGTTTAATATACTATTACAGGTTTTTGACGATGGCATATTAACCGATAGCCTGGGCCGCAGGGTTGACTTTAAGAATACCCTGATTATTATGACCTCGAACATAGGCGCCCGCGACCTGAAAGATTTTGGACAGGGTGTTGGCTTTGCCACCAAGGCAAAAAGCGAACAGGGCGATGAGTTTGCACGCAACGTAATAACCAAAGCCTTAAGGCGTACTTTCTCGCCTGAGTTTTTGAACCGTATTGACGATGTAATCATCTTCAACTCGCTTGAAAAAGAATCGCTGTTTAAGATTATTGATATTGCGCTTAAAGATGTAACCAAGCGCCTGAAAGACCTTGGCTATGAAATTAAGCTGACCGATGAGGCTAAAGATTTTCTTTCGGATAAAGGGTATGACCCTCAGTTTGGCGCAAGGCCATTGCACAGGGCTATTCAGAAATATGTGGAAGACCCATTAGCCGAGGAAATATTGAAAGCCAATGCAAAGCCCGGCGATACCTTTACCATAGAGTTTGATAAGGATGCCGATGAGTTAAAAATTACGCATAAGGCCTCGAAAAAAAAGGCTGAATCACAAACCGGCGAATAGGCATTTACCGATATATTTTTGAAAGCACGGGCTAACCAGTCCGTGCTTTTTTATTTACCTGCCCGACGCAAAACCGCTTTTCTCCGAGTTAATTGCGTTTAAACGGCCTGATTATTGCATTTTTGTTGTACCGGTATATATGCGGCCAAATATCTTTTTTATAGTAATGTTTTTGCTGGGGCCTTTTATGGTTGGGGCGCAAACATATTCGCTTAGCGGTAGTGTTACCGATGCTGCCGATAATACCACTATGCCGGGGGCTTCGGTTAAACTGGTTAATCAATCGGATACCACCCAATGGCAGGGGCAGGTTACCGATGCAAACGGGGTGTTTACATTCAGTAACCTTGCCAATGGCAATTATCATATTATTGTTACATATATAGGTTACCAGGCGGTGGGTTTAACGGTGGCAATAACAGGCGCCGATAAACAATTAATGCCAGTGGCACTTCGTAAAGGGGTAAGCAGGTTAAAGGAAGTTGAAATAGTGGCTGCTGAAAAGCACTATGAGCAAAAAGCCGATACTACTGTTTATAATGCCAATGCGTATAAGGTAAACCCCGATGCCAGTGCTGAGGACCT
>DASZPC010000334.1:0-1625 GCA_035550455.1 Chitinophagales bacterium
CGGTTGTGAGCTTACCGCCTATGATTTGATAAACCTGAAAACAGGGGAGGACTGCGGCTCGTTCGTAATCATGATTGACGAAAAAGGCAGGCGCCACCACAGCAACAATTTTCATTTAAAACCTGTAGGTGAGCGCTGGACCAGCACCCGCACCTTTAACGAATACCCCGTGGCCTGGAAACTGGAGGCCCCTGATTTTAAAATTGCTGTTACCGCCAAAGCGGTTTTCCCTAACCAGGAATTTGCCACTGTAATATCAAAGCCCGCCTTTTGGGAGGGCCGTATGGATATTGAAGGCACTATGCGCGGCAAAAAAGTTACCGGCCCCGGTTATATTGAACGGCACGGCTTTATTAACAGCACCGATTTAAAAACCTTTTTAAAGGCGGTATCGAAACAAACCCTTAAATCGGTGAAGCAAATTTTGCCTACTGTTTTAAGCCAGGATAAATTTGAAGAGCTGGTATCGGTAAAAGGCAACAAGGCTTTTGTAAAGGACCTTGATAAAAAAGCCTATGTAGATACTTTTATTAAACCGATACGCACCATTACCGACCGTGGCGGCAAAACATGGCGCTCGTACGCTACGGTGGCCTGTTGCGATATTGTGGGCGGCGATTCGCAAAAAGCGATTGACTGGCTGGCACTGCCCGAACTGATGCACGTGGGCTCGCTGATGGTGGACGATGTGCAGGATAAATCAAAAGTGCGGCGCGGCGGCCCGGCAGCCCACCTTATGTTTGGCGAGGCTACGGCTATCAACTCAGGCACGGCGGCTTATTTTATAGGCCAAATTTGTATTTACCTGGCCAAAGATGGCATGAAGGAAAAAATACAAATTTATAACTGGTATTTCGAGGCTATGCGCGCCTCGCACAGCGGGCAGGCTATGGATATTTACGGCCTCGATTACATGATGCCCAAAGCCCTTAAAGACGATAAAACCGCGCAACTGCTGGCACGCCGGGTAATTTCTATCCACCGGTTAAAAAGTGCTGCGCCGGCCAGCTACCTGGCTAAAATTGGCGGCCTGCTTGGGCAGGGCAGCGAGGAGCAACTAAATGCACTGGGCGATTATTTTGAAGCCCTGGGTATTTCGTTCCAGATTATTGACGATACCCTGAACCTGAAAGGATTTAAAGACCACCTTAAAACAAAGGCCGAAGATATTACTGCCGGTAAAATTACCTACCCCGTGGCGCGCGCTATGGCTGCTTTAAGCAAAAAAGACCGCGCCCGCCTGTGGGAAATTGTAAGCAGCAAAACAAGCGACATTAAACTGCTTACCGAGGCTGTAGCCCTCATTGACAAGCACCGCGTTATTGAACAATGCGAACGCGAAGCCCGCAGCCGCCTGGATAAAGCCTGGCGCAAGCTGGACCCGCTGGTGCGCGATAGCATGGTAAAACTTAACCTGCGCGCCTTTAGCTGGTTTGTACTGGAAAGGACGTATTAAACCTACCTGGCCGTTATCATTAATTTTTGGGCATAGGTTTTGCCATCGGCAATAAGTTCGAGCCAGTAAATACCGGTGGCGGCGGTGGGCACCTCAAAGCCATACTGGTTAATGCCTTCCTGCAGGTTTATGTTCTTAGATTGCACTACCCGGCCGGTTACGTCAATCA
>DASZPC010000335.1:0-3388 GCA_035550455.1 Chitinophagales bacterium
GTTTTGGGCTCCTGGTTCAATTTACTTCGGCAGCTATGTGTTTAATATTTGCCGCTCTTACCTCTCATCTTTAACTTTTCCACCTCTCCCTCTTCACTCTTTTCCCTCTCACATCTCAATTCTCATATCTCAATACCAGCCACTAAATCCTGTTCTTTTCGCTGCGTATATACATATAGAAGTAAAAAACGCTGATGCCGCTAAACAGGTGCCAAAGCGAGTGCGGTTGTATAACGCTTTCGGGGTTGCAAATAATTTTCTTCTGGTCGAAAATAAACCACATAACCGCAAACAAAATGGTTACAATGCTGGTAAGTAAATAATAGCGGTTGGTTTTCCCGGGGTCTTCGTATTCCACTATAAAACCAAAAATTACCAGGGCTATAATAAGGCCCAGCACCACTTCATCGCTAAACCGCTGCGGCCAAAAAAAAGTAAGCAACAGGTACAGCGCCGAAAAAACAATAATAAGCGTGCGGGTGCTAAGCGGGTGGCGTTGGTTACTGGCCACACCTATACGCAGCAGCCAAACCCGGTGCGTAAAATACATAAGCGGAAACAGCGAAAGCGAATACACAGCCGAGTAATCCATATCACTGGCAAAAACTATCAACGATGAATGAAAAAACACGCTGGCCGAAAAAATATAAATCAAAATACAGCCCAGCGTTATGCTGTAAAAAGGATTGGCGCTTATAATGTTGTAACGGTTCCGTTTATGGCGGTCTTTAAAGCCACGGCGCAATATGGCCATAGCCGCCAGCAGGTAAATAAAATTGCTAAAGGTATTAATAGGCTGGCGTATTAGCGCCTCCATATTGGTTTGCTCGCAAAAATGCGTACCAATTTGCTTGTAGGTATAAAAGTGGTCCCAAAAGCCTTTATAGGGCAGGGTATTGATAAACCATATCGCAAAAGCAAAAGCAAAAGCTGCCAGCAAGATTACAAACAGCCTTCGGCGCGAAATATCAAATATGTTGAACCTCACCATTTTACAAGCCTGAATTTAGGCACAAAGGCTTATACGCATACAAGCTTTCACTTGTTTTAGGAATTATTACGGGGGGTATAAAAAACAAAGAAGGCCGTCCTTACGGACGACCAACTTTGAACCTATGAAAACACTAAATCTTAGTGGTTACTTTACTTTGGCAACAACCGCTTTAAAAGCTTCGGGGTTGTTAAGCGCTAAATCGGCCAGTACCTTGCGGTTCAGTTCAATATTCGCTGCAGCTAATTTAGCAACGAATTTCGAATAACTCAAGCCTTCGGCACGCACAGCAGCATTAATACGGCTTATCCAAAGGCCGCGGTAATCGCGCTTTTTAAGCTTACGGCCTACATAGGCGTAAACACCGGCTTTTTCAACAGCATTTTTAGCAACGGTATAAACGTTGCTGCGGCTCAAAAAATAACCTTTGGCTTTTTTAAGAATCTTTTTTCTCCTTTTGCGCGAGGCAACGGAATTTACCGAACGTGGCATCTTACTTCATTTTTTTGTTTACAAATTTTCTGGGCAATTCAATTAATTACGCCATCCTAAGCATCATTTTTACCCTTGCTTCATCGCTTGGATGCACAACGGTAGCCTTACTGAGCTCTTCTTTCCTTTTCTTGCTCTTACGACCCAGCAGGTGGCGCTTAAATGCCTTAGCGCGCTTAATTTTACCCGATCCGGTTACTTTGAATCGCTTCTTAGCTCCGGAATTTGTCTTCTGTTTAGGCATACCGTCTTATTTTTTGGGACGGCAAATATAGAGATACTTTCAACAAATCCAAATGGCAAGTGGGTAATTAATAACAGGCGGGCCGAAGCAAATACAGGCCTGCAAAGCCGGGCAGGGGCTATTTTAATGGTTCAATCTTATCGGGTTGGGTGTTTTTTTGCATTTTCTCCCAATCGCTCATCAATTCGGCTTTATGCAATCCGCCCCATTCCCGCACCAGTTTCAAAGCGGTGTTAGGCAAGTTCCCGTTTATAATATTCAGTGTTGCTATCTCAATCTGGGCTTCAAATTCTCCATATATTGCATGAAAGTGTGGCGGCGAATGGTCCTGCCAGTACATGTATATCAAAATGCCGTAAAAGCTACTAATCAACGGCATATTCTGCAAAGGTTTTTCCTGTAATAGCTAAATACAAGCTATCGGCACAAAAATCCCTTTCCCCTTCCCACTCCAGCACTCTGCCATGATGGGTAACATGCACTTTTCTGAAATTTTCATAGTTCGCCCAGTCGGCAAACACGCCTTTGCCCACTAAATCCGAGAAATTTTTCTGGCCTTTGGTTCCATCTATAAACTTAATCTCAACATTGTATCCGTCCAATACTTTAGCCTCCTCAATTCTCGCTTCCATAGTTATTATTTTCTACTGCAAAAATAAGAAACAAATAAAAAATACTGTTCCGGTAAAATCCTTACTTTTTCTTGCCTTTTGGCGCAAGGGTCATAAACATACGCTTGCCTTCAAGGGTGGGTAGTTGTTCAACAGTGGCTACATCTTTAAGCCTGTCGGCAAATTGAAGCAGCAAAAGCTCGCCACGGTCTTTAAACACAATGGCACGGCCTTTAAACATTACAAAGGTGCGCACCTTGTTGCCTTCCTTTAAAAAGCTTTCGGCGTGCTTGGCTTTAAACTCCACGTCATGCTCATCGGTATTCGGGGTAAAGCGGATTTCTTTAATCTCCACTTTTTTAGCATGGGCTTTTATTTCCTTTTCCTTACGTTTCTTTTCGTACAGAAATTTATTGTAATCAATAATGCGGCACACAGGCGGCGTGGCGTTAGGCGATATCTCCACCAAATCCAGCCCTCGTTCTATGGCCATATCCAGCGCCTGTTTTATGGGGTAAACCCCCGGCTCTATATTCTCGCCCACAAGCCTTATTTCGGCGTGGCGTATCCTTTCATTAATGTTGTGTTCGGCTTCTTTTTTAAACGGCGCTCTGCCGCGGGGGTAAAATGGACGTGGACTGGTACTCAAATTATTGTCTGTTTTGTGATATAAATGTAAAATGCAAAAGTAATAAAAGCTTAAATAACCTGTAAAACTGAATTTTGGGGCGGTTCTTCAAAAATTTACTCCATCCGTAACAGCCCTCCCCGCCTAAAAGTTTTACTTGGAAATTACATATACGTCCTGTGGGCTGTTAGGTTCTTCCACCGCATAATATTCAAATATAGCCTTATTAGCGGTTACTTTTACTTTAATAGCGCCAAAGTGTACATTATCGCATTTAAACTCAAACCGGGTGGGGTCCAGTGGGTGGGCATTACAGTTGTAATGTTCATCGCTACCGCTGTTGCCGCATATAAAATACATAGGGCGGGGGTTCTTTTTGTCAATAGCTCGCGCATAAAAATGCTCGTGGCCGCACAAAACGG
>DASZPC010000336.1:0-3906 GCA_035550455.1 Chitinophagales bacterium
TGTATAAGCCAGGCCGCTGGCCAAAATCAAATAAAAAATGTTAAGTGGCATGTGTGCCAGCAAGGGTTTAATAATAAAAACAGCCATCCAGCCCATACCCAAATAAAGCAGCACCGAAACCACTTTGAACCTGCCGGTGTAAAACAGTTTTAAAAAACTGCCCAGCGCTACCAGGCCCCACAACACAGTAAGAAAAACCTTTGAGGTGCCGGCATCGGTGTACTTAACCACCAACGGGGTATAGCTGCCGGCTATAAGCAGAAAAATGCTGATATGGTCCCAAATCTGGAGCAGCTTTTTAGTGCCCTTATGCTGCACAGCATGGTATAGTGTTGAAGAAAGGTAAACCATAAGCATGCCAAAGCCAAAAATAGAAACCGCCCATACTGTTGGTACAGTACTGGTTTCAAAGGCATACCATATCATTACCGGAATTGCTATAAGCGAAAATAGTATCCCTAAACCATGTGTAATTGCATTTGCAATCTCCTCGTTCAATGTTTGCTCCCTGCCGGCCATATCAATTTATATAAAGTTCAAAAATGCGTAAACAAATGCTGGTGCGCAACAGCCCTGCAATTATTATAACAGGGTAGGCTGCTGATAATGGTATAAACGTTAGTGGTATTTTAAATGTTTTATGGGGGAGACAATTAATATAAAACAACCTGCTGTTACCTGCCGGGCAAACACCAATAAATTCTTTACATTTGAAAATCCCATGGCTCTGCCAATAACGCATATACTTTCAACTAACAGGAATATGTAAATATGGTTTTCTATCCTCCGGTAAAATTGAAACAGGACCCAACAATTTACTCAAACAAGTAAGGTCATGAAAAAAAGCAGGACAAACATCCTCATTGCACTCATAAGCCTGGTAATTACCCTGCTTGCCGGTGAGGCCGTTTTACGGGCAACGGGTTATTGCAAAACATACTCTGAAAGAAGAGATGGTACTTACAATGATTTTAGCGACTATGACCACCACAATATTTGGTGGCGGCAATACCCCAATAACGATTTTAAGATTGAAACACCCGAGTTTACAGTAGTTCATCATATAAATAGCTTAGGGTTTAGCGGGGGCGAATTTCATCAGCGGACTGATAGTAATGAAATACGGATACTAACCCTGGGCGATTCATTTACATACGGCGACGGAGGAACCGGAGACTCTTCTTATCCTTCCGTTTTACAGGGCTTGCTCAATGCCCGCTTTCCCGGCAAAAAAATTACCGTATTTAACGGAGGCACCTGCGGAAGCGATCCTGTTTTCGGGTTTATGGCCTATACCCGTTTACTACAGGATACCGTTAACCCGGATATTATTATACAGGCTTTCCATGACCAGGACCTTAGGGAAGATTTTGTAATAAGAAAAGGCTTTGAGCGCTATGACAATGACTCCAGCATGACTTTCAAAGGCATTAAATTCAGGTGGAAAAACCTTTACCATTATAGCCACCTCGCCCGTTTATTTTTTCGTAATTTTTTAGGGTACAATGAATATTACATAAACAATGCGATAGTGCGCAAATCAATGCCCGAAGATGTAAAAACCATGAAAGAAGTTGATGCTTTATGGAACGACACCCTTAAACCGGGCCAACAGTTTTTTTACCTGCTTCACCCTGACCCAATAGAAATAGAAAAAGACAAGTACGAAACAATCTTTCAAACAGTATTAGACAGCATGGCCCCGGGGATGGGCAAACTGGGGGTTATTGATTTCAGGTACTGGCTTGTTCATCAGTACCATATAAAGAACGACAGTATTATGAGTATTTACTGGCCAAAAGACAGGCACCATAATTCAAAAGGTTACAGCCTAATGGCCTTGTGTGTTGCCGATAAACTTACCCCTATTTTAAACGAGCGCTTTAAAGACAAGTAAGCGCCTGCTAAGTTTTACTTATGGGTGAGCGTTGCTATGTTTTTTCAAATTAAGTTACATTCGGGGTAAAATCCGGGCAAATGAAAAAGCATTTTACAACTACCCTTGTTTTGATAATTTTTTCAGTGGCAGGTTGTTTAGGCCAATTACCGCCTACACTTAATAGTTATGCCGATAGCATATACGCCACCGATGGCTACCTGTATGTTACCTATACCGCCAACGATACCGGCACAATAAGGGCACAAATCCAACTGGAGCAGGGAACCGGCAATGTTACTTACGATAGTGTTTATACCCTCTCTGCCGATAGCAGTTATGCAGCCCTGCACATTACCCCCATGTATAGTTGCACTAATTACAACCTGCTGTTCAACTTAAGCAATGCACATGCTTATGGGGCTGTGATTAACCCGTTGTTTAGCTTTAAAACCGATTGCTCTGCAGATATAGCCGCCACATCTCCTGCCAACTTTTATGTTGCAGGCAATGGCGGCACTGTGGAATTATACAGCCGTGATTTACCTGAAAATACACATGCTGAAATTTTTGACCTAACCGGAAGGCTGGTGGCTGCCGTAAGTATAACACAACAAATACAACAGCTTCAACTTAACCGCGCAAACGGCATTTATTTATTAAGGGTTGTGGCAGGTAGCCAAACGCTTTATGTTTCAAAGGTTGCCCTGTTTTAAAAAATAGCATCGCCAAAGCACTGCTTAATGTTGCATGGCGTTTAACAGCAGGCCAAGGTTTTCGCCGCCGTTAAGGTTCATCTTCTTCCGTATATGCTGGCGGTGGTTTTCAATAGTGCGGGTGGAGGCCGAAAGCAGGTTGGCAATTTCTTTAGTATTAAAACCCGACCGCAACAATGCGCTTACCCTGCACTCCGTAGCCGATAACTGCGGGTAGGTACGGTGCAGGTGGGCAATAAATTCGCGCTGTGTTTCATCAAATTTTTCGCGGAACCGTTCCTTTTCTTCTTCCTCTTTGTTATAAGCGCGTTTGATGGTTTTCGATATAGTTTTAAAAATCACCTCCGGTTTTGGCCGGGCCTTTTTTAAAGTATTCAGGCTCTCCTCTATATCCGTTAGCAGGCGGTTGCGTTGTTCAAGGTGGTACGAAGCCATATTAAGCTCCTGTGTCCTGAAACTTAGCTGCGTTTTTTGGTCTTCAATTTGCCTTTTTTTCAGTTCTATATCATGGGCCAGCGCCAGGTAGTTAATACGGTGCTTATTGGCTTCTTCATGGGTTTTTATTTTGTACTCATGCAACAGCTTAAATTGCTCCAATTCAGCTTTTGCATTACCGGCCGCATTATAATAAAGGCACTTGTTTTCCAGTAATTGCAGGTATATATAACTCTTATCGCTTATTGGTAAAATAGACTCCGCATGGTCCAGGTGCCTTTTTGCTTTGCGCACCTGCCCCCGCCCCATATAAAAGCGAAACAATATAAAATTGGCGTCTATTTCCGGCACCACCTTATTGCCCAGCCTGCCCCTTTGACTGCACTCATCGGCATATTTTAAGGCATCGGCCTCCTTGCCCAGCATACAGGCAATTTCGGCCTTTATGCCATACAGATTGGTATATAGAAAAAAGTGCGGTGGTAAATAGTCAATGTGCATAAGCGTATCGGCTGTACGGGCTGCATAACCGGCTGCTGTTGCCGGGTCCTTTAGTTTTAGGTACAAATGGGCTAATTGCAGGCAGGTACCCGCTACTATAGTGTTGGGTTTGCCTTCAAAAAAATTATCAGTATCGGCCAGCAATTCAAGGTTGTACGAAATACAATCATCAGTGCTCAGCACATTTAAGCGTATATCATTAAGGTTGGCAGTACAGGTAAGCGCTCCGCGTGTATCGCCCATTTGCAAGGCTACCGTGTGTGCCTCGGCCATATATTCCATGGCTTCGGTGTAAAGGTTGGCGTGCGAGCACAACTGTCCGCAAACCGTGCAGGTAATCCGGGTAAAATAAGGAAACTCCAACTGCCTGAAAAGGTG
>DASZPC010000337.1:0-8413 GCA_035550455.1 Chitinophagales bacterium
AAACCTATACCATGAACTTCAGAGCAGAAATAAACGTAATGCCTTTAAAAGAACTGTTAGACCCTCAGGGCAAAGCAGAAGCGCACAGCCTGCATAAATTAAATTTTGAAGAAGTAAACAATGTGCGCATAGGCAAGCACATTACCATTAAACTGGTGGCCGGTAGTAAGGAAGAAGCCAGTACGAAAGTGGAAGAAGCCTGCAAAAAATTATTGGCCAACCCTATTATGGAAGGCTACCAATTCGAAGTATTCTCTGAATAAAGGTTTTTTTCTTTACTACTAACGCCCCGGTGCTTAATTGGCTTCGGCAGGTATTACTTTTGTTTTAGCGGCCATATCGGCAATAGTGCGCCCTTTAAAATATATCAAAAAAAGCCCGGCAAATCCTACCAGGTCCCAGGCACAAAAGCAGCACCTTATAAAGGCATCCATTTTCGTTAGCGTCCCACCGTCTTCGCGTACAATTCTTAATTTAAACAGGCGCATTCCCAGTGTTTTTTTATAGCGTACCCATTGCCACGGAAAATACAGCAACAGGTAAGCCAGGCAAATAAGGTTCATTGCTATAAATACAAGTTCAGGCACTATAACAGCGTTTTTAAAGGCCCGTATTACCGAACTGGTTACAAACAATACCAACGCATCAATAATAAATGCAAGTACACGTTTAAGCACTGGTATTACACCCCTCATCAGGTATAAATTTATGAATTTGAAGGAAAGCCTTTGCCTGGCTCGTTTTCTGTAATCAAAGTTTTGCCGTTATTGTTTTTGTTTTACGTTTCTTAGCGTTGTTAAATGAAACTCTATATTGTTCCAACACCGGTAGGTAACCTCGAGGATATAACCCTCCGGGCCCTGAAGGTTTTGCAGGAAGTGCAATTAATACTGGCCGAAGACACCCGCCAAACAGGCAAACTGCTGGCCCATTTTAAAATTGAAAAGCAGTTGTGGGCCTATCACAAATTCAATGAGTTTAAAAGCGCCGGCCCGGTTATTGACCGGCTAAAGCAGGGCGCCACCATAGCCCTGGTAAGCGATGGCGGTACACCCGGTATATCTGACCCCGGCCATATATTAATAGCCGCCTGTATAAAAGAGGGCATACCGGTGGAGTGCCTGCCCGGGGCCACTGCCTTTGTTCCTGCTTTGGTTAATTCCGGTTTCGATACGTCCGAATTTGTGTTTATCGGTTTTTTGCCGCACAAAAAAGGCAGGCAAACAAAGCTGAAAGAAATTGCCGCCGAAAAGCGCACCATTATTTTGTACGAATCCCCCTTCCGGGTTGTAAAATTGCTGGAAGAGTTAAAACAGTTTGTAGGCGAGGAGCGCCAAATTTCAATTTCACGCGAAATATCGAAAATGTTTGAAGAAACAGTGCGTGGAGCAGCCCCTGCATTATTAGCCCATTTTACAGCTAAAGAACCGAAAGGCGAATTTGTTGTTGTAATATCTGCCGTAGGTTAAATATATTTAGCCACAGCCAACCCGCATGTTTCATATCATACTAAGCAGTTTAGTTTTAAGCATTATCCATGCCAGCATACCTAACCATTGGTTGCCTATCACCGCCATTAGTAAAGTAGAGCGGTGGAACCGGCGCACCACGCTTTGGGCTACTGCCATCAGTGGTTTTGCCCATGTAGGCAGCACCGTGCTTATTGGGGTGGTGGTGGGCTATACCGGTTATAAACTCGCAGCTTCTTATCGCTGGGTTTCGTCCATAGCCGCCCCGGCAATACTTATAGCATTGGGCACTTATTATTTTGGGCGCAATTTTTTCGGCCACCACGTACATCATCATTTTGGGCATACCCCACCGCCCAGTACGCCTTTCGGCAAAGTGGTATTATCTTTGAGTATTGCTATGTTCTTTTCACCCTGTATTGAGTTGGAGTCGTATTACTTTACAGCCGGTTTGCACGGTTGGCTGGGCATAGCAGTGGTTTCGCTGGTGTACCTGTTGGTTACAGTAGGTATGATGGTTGTTTATGTAGCCATAGCTTTAGAAGGGGTAAACCGCTTTAAGCTGGGTTTTATTGAGCGGAACGAAAAAGCAATAACCGGTTTGGTTTTAATTATTGTAGGCATAACAGGCTATTTTGTGAATTTATAAACGTATGTCAGCACATCATTCGCACAATCACGATCATCATGGTCATCACCACCATCACCACACGGTTGAGCTAACCAGCTTAAACCGCGCTTTTATGGCCGGTATTGTGCTCAATTCCCTTTTTGTGGTAATCGAAGTGGCAGCCGGTTTTTATACTAATTCGCTGGCCCTGCTTACCGATGCAGGCCATAATCTGGGCGATGTGGCCGGGCTGGCAATGGCATTGGTGGCATTCAGGCTGTCAAAAGTAAAATCGAACCAAGAATATACTTATGGCTATAGTAAAACCACCATTCTGGTGGCTTTGGGCAATGCAGTGGTGTTATTGCTGGGCGTTGGCGGTATTGGCTACGAAGCAATTGTTCGCTTTATGCGGCCCGAACCGGCCGATGGAAATATTATGGCAGTGGTGGCTGGGGTGGGTATTATTGTAAATACGGTTTCCGCCTTATTGTTTTTACGCGATAAGGACCACGACCTGAACGTAAAAGGGGCTTTTCTTCACCTCGCCGCCGATGCACTGGTTTCGTTAGGGGTAGTGGTAGCCGGTATTTTAATTTTTTACACGCACATATATTGGATTGACAGCGCCGTTAGTTTGGTTATTATGGTGGTAATACTCTACAGCACCTGGGGCCTGCTGCGCGATAGCCTCCGCCTCTCCCTCGATGCTGTACCGGCCAATGTAAACTTGGAGTCTTTAAAAGCTACCTTGCTTAAAATAAAAGGTGTTTGCGGCATACACCACGTGCATGTATGGGCGCTTAGTACCCAGGTAAATGCCTTAACCGCCCACCTGGTTATAGCCGAGGAATTAAGCGCTGCCGAAGAGCAGGACCTTAAAAACAATGTTAAGCACCAACTGCTTCATTTAAACATTCAACACGCTACCCTCGAGACCGAACGGGGCTGCTTTAACTGCAAGGACGAAGAGTGCTAACAACACCTTTTCTTAACATCAACCACTGACGGCAGTCATTCTTTTTTGCCTTGGTTAAAGCCATCTTTGCTCAAACAAATCCCCTAAATAATGAGCAACGATAATGATAACAACAATCGCAAAGTGGTTAAAATAATTAACCGCAATACCGGAAGCGGATTTTACTTCCTGGGTTTTTTAGGTGCTGCTATTTATTATATCCAACATGCTGTCGGCTTTTGGCCGGGCGTAGTAGGCTTTCTAAAAGCCTGTGTATGGCCTGTGTTTTTGGTGTACCAGGCTATGGGCTTCTTAAAGTTGTAACCATCCAAACTAATCTTTATTAGCTATGGCAACAAAAAATATAGACCTGATGCGCCGGGCCGATGAGGCTTTGAAAGGCAAATGGAAACAAGCGGTGCTCGTGGCACTTATTTACCTCCTTATCAGCATAACTATCTCGTCAACTACGCGCATTTTGGGCCCACTCGTATCTCTTATAATTAATGGCCCGATGGCTTTAGGTTTGGCTATTTATTTCCTGGCGCTATCCCGGAACCAACCGGTTAAACTCGACTTTTTATTCGATGGTTTTAAAATCTTCGGCAAAGCACTGGCAACCTATCTTTTGATGGTGGTTTATGTATTTTTATGGCTATTACTGTTTATTGTGCCGGGTATAATTGCAGCTTTGTCATATTCTCAGGCCTTTTTTATACTAGCCGATAATCCCCATATCCAGCCTTCCGAAGCGCTTGCTCAAAGCAAAAAAATGATGGATGGTTATAAATGGAAGCTTTTCAAATTGGGCCTTGCTTTTTTCGGCATGGTTTTGCTATGCATCCTCACCCTGGGTATAGGTTTACTTTGGTTGGTGCCTTTTATGCAGGTAACGGCTGCCAAATTTTACGATGACATTAAAACTGAAAGGGCAACTGTTGCTGTGTAGGCAGTTTTAAAAAAACTTCTTCAGCAAATCAAAAGCAGTTGAATCGTTTTCTGCGGTGGCCTGCTCTTCCGCCAGTACTTTTGCCGATTTTTCCTGGTAAACCATGCCATCCAGCGTTTCTTTAAACGGCTTTATTTGCGCCATGTAAGTAGGTTTCAATTTGGCAGCCATCGGGTCGCTGAACATTAGGTTTTGCCGGTATGGGTCCACCTGTTGGCCATCGCGCCAAAAGCGGTAGCAAACATGTGGGCCGGTGGCAAGGCCGGTCATGCCCACATAACCTATTACTTCTCCCTGCTTAACCCTTAAACCGGGGCGCATTCCTTTGGCAATGCGGCACATGTGCAGGTATTGGGTTTCATATTCGCCGTTGTGGCGTATTTTAACGTAGTTGCCATTGTATTGCTTAAAGCAGGCCGCCTCAATAACCCCATCAGCAGTAGCCATAATGGGCGTGCCTTCAGGTGCAGCATAGTCGGTTCCTAAATGCGCTTTCCATTCTTTGGTTACCGGGTGGAACCGGTGCAGCGAGTAATGCGATGAAATTCTTGAAAACTTAACCGGTGCTTTCAAAAACTGCTTCTTCATACTGTTGCCGTTCTCATCGTAATAATCGCCGCCCTGTCCTTTGCCTTTATCATAATAGAAGGCATAATAATCTTTGCCGCCGCTGTTAAATATACAGGCCTTAATGCGGCTTACATTTACTTCTTTGCCATGTACATAATCGGCATCGTAAACAATTTTGAATTTATCGCCCGGTTGTATTTTGTAAAAGTCAACCGCCCAGGCAAAAATTTCAGACAGGCCAATAGCCAGTACCGGGTTAATATTGTTATCCTCAAACGTTTCCCATAACGAGGAATTTACCACACCGCTGGCGGTGCATTGTTTGTGCTCAACATCTTTATGCCCCTCGTACACATACAGCGAGTCGGTTAAATTAAAAACCACGTAATCAATATCGTTTTCCTCGTAAATAAATTTCTCAGCTGTGGTATTACTATCGTTTTTACTGCAAAGCACGGTATAATTATTGCCTGCCTGTATTTTGTTCAGGTTAAAAACATCCTTCGATTCGCGGGCCAATAAATCAATAGTTTGGTACGGCACTTTGTATTGGCCAAGTATATTGGCAAAAAACTCGTTTGGGTTAACGGTTCCGCTTATTACTTTATAATCGTTCAGGTTAAAACCATACTTTATTACTGGCGTAGGCTGGGTTTCATCTGCTGCTGCTTTATCGGCGGCAGTGGCCAGAGGGTGCTGCATCCGCATTTTTAACCAGCAACCGGTTAAAACGCAGGCGCTAAGCGCCAGTAAAACAACAATCGTTTTTTTTAGCATCGGCTATTGGGTTTAAGCCATAAAATTAGGGCTTTTGCATTTTTTCCCCCTATTATACCGGTGTGGTTTAATAACAAAACCATTTCTACCCGTTTAACTAAAAGGACAAAAAAGCAAAAAGCCCGTATTCCGCGGGCTTTTCATGCAATAAATTTATATTATATTAGTTTTCAGCTAAGGTCCACGTTTCAGTACGGCCCAGAAACGACCACTTGCATATAAATCCCCTCAAATCAAGGGTTTTACCTTTAAAAGTTATTTTGCCGCAATAGGTTTTTCCATTTTTAGGGTCATAAATAGTGCCATCGCTGTAAATATTCGGGTCGCTGGTGCTTTTAGCAAAACCGCGCATAATCATAAGGCCCTGCACAGGGGTCTTACGGGCATTTTCATCGGGGTTCTCCTTATCCAAAAGTGGTTTGCCGGTATCCTTGTCATTGGGCTCCTTCAGCCAGTAAATCCTTCCGTAGTAGTGGCCGTCTTTGGCAAGGTAAATTTCAATTTTGCTGGTTTTATCCCCGTTAAACCAAATTCCCTCAATCTGGTCTTTTTGGGCAAAGGTTTTAGTGGCAAAAGCCAACATCAAAGTTAAGGCCGCAACGGCGGTAACAAGGTTCTTTTTCATTATGCTGAGTATTTGGAGTGGTGAATAATATGCCAAATTAAAAAAGATACCGGTAACCGAAAACAAGGCTTTAGCCGCCTGTAACCACCCCGTTACGCCGCCTACCTATTAACCAATAAGTTCAGTTATCTTCGCACCCTTAAATTTTAACTATGCAGAATAAGCGCATTGTAGTGATTGAGGGTTGTCGTACTCCATTTTTACGCTCGGGCACCGATTATATGGACCTCATGAGCTACCAGCTTGGGCAGTTTGCCATTAAAGGCCTCTTGAACAAAACCGGCATTGACCCTAAGGAAGTAGGCTATGTTGTAATGGGCACCACCATCAGCAATGTAAAAACCGGTAATGTGGCCCGCGAAAGTGCTATTACATCTGGTATTCCTGCATCAGCGCCCTGTCATACCGTTACCATGGCCTGCATTTCGGCTAACCAGGCTATTGTAACCGGCGCCCATGTTATACAAAGCGGCATGGCCGATGTGGTAATTGCAGGTGGTACCGATAGTGTTAGCGATGCGCCTATTATGTTTAATAAAAAAATGCGCAAAAAGCTTTTTAAAGCGCAGAAATTAAAAGGCGCGGCTGATACCGCCAAATTTGTAATAAGCCTGCGACCGGCCGATTTTGTGCCCGATGCCCCGGCAGTGGCTGAATTTTTAACCAATCGTACGATGGGCCTCGATTGTGATATACTCGCTGCCCGTTACCACGTAGGCCGTAAAGAGCAGGACGAATTTGCCGTTCGTTCGCACCAGTTAAGCGCCAAAGCCGATGCCGAAGGCTTGCTGGCCAATGAAATTACACCGGTGGAAGCGCCCCCTAAATTTAAGCGCATTGCAAAAGATAATGGGTTCCGCGCCGATACCACTATGGAAAAAGTAGGCAAGCTTAAACCTGCTTTTGTAAAAGATGGCGGCACTATTACTGCGGCTAATGCCTCTTTTCTTACCGATGGCGCTGCGGTAGTTTTGTTAATGACAGAGGAAAAGGCGAAACAGTTAAACCTTAAACCAAAGGCCTATATCCATGCATACACCTTTGTGGGTTGCGACCTGGAACACGAGTTGCTTTTAGGCCCTACTTACGCGGTTTCCAAACTTTTAAAGCAAACCGGTATGAACCTTAACGATTTTGATGTGTTTGAATTCCACGAGGCTTTTGCCGGGCAAATACTGGCCAATTTAAAATGCCTCGCTTCCGATGAATTTGCTAAAGAAAAATTAGGGCGCGATAAAGCAGTAGGGGTGGTACCAATGGAGAAATTTAATTTGTGGGGTGGGTCGCTATCGTTAGGGCACCCGTTTGGGGCTACCGGCGCCAGGTTGGTTACCACCGCATCAAACAGATTGATAAAAGAAAATGGCAAATACGCGCTCATAGCTGCCTGTGCAGCCGGTGCACACGGGCACGCCATGATTTTAGAAAAAGCATGAACTATATAAAACGATGATTTATTTAACCAGGCGCGAACATTTTAACGGGGCGCACCGCTTGGCTAACCCCAAGTGGACAGACGAGCAGAACGAAGCGGTTTTTGGCAAATGCGCCAATAAAAACTGGCATGGGCATAATTTCGATTTATTTGTAACCGTTAAAGGCGAACCTAACCCCGATACCGGCTTTATAATTAATGCACATGAATTAAGCCACATTATTAAACGGGAAGTAACGGATAAACTGGACCATAAAAACTTTAACCTCGATGTGCCTGAGTTGGAAGGCGTATTGCCAAGTATCGAAAACATAGTTACACTTATTTGGAAATGGCTCGAACCTCATATAAAAGGCTGCAAGCTGCATTGCATTAAGTTAATTGAAACCGAAAATATTTATGTGGAGTATTACGGTGAAAAATAAAAAGTGTTGATACAATATTTACAATGAAAAAATATCATAAAATAGAAAACTACGATAGCGGTTCGCTACAGTTAATGACAAAATCTTATGCCGAAATGCTTAGCGCAGTAGGCGAAGATACGCAGCGCGATGGGTTGGCTAAAACACCAGAGCGAGCGGCAAAAGCCATGCATTATTTAACGCAGGGCTATCATTTAGATGCTACCGAAATTTTAAAATCTGCCGTGTTTGACGAGCACCACAGCGAAATGGTGTTGGTAAAGGATATTGAATTGTTTTCGCTGTGCGAGCACCACTTGTTGCCTTTTTATGGCCGTGCACACATAGCTTATATACCTAATGGCAAAATAGTTGGCCTTAGTAAACTTGCCCGTGTGGTGGATGTTTTTGCCCGCCGCCTGCAGGTGCAGGAACGCCTTACCACACAGGTGCGCGATTGCATACAGGAGGCGCTGCATCCGCTGGGTGTAGCAGTGGTTATTGAAGCCAAGCATCTTTGTATGATGATGCGGGGCGTACAAAAGCAAAACTCGGTTACCACTACTTCGGCATTTACAGGCGAGTTTGAAAAGCAGCCTACACGAAACGAATTTAT